>JBDIBE010000100.1:0-9985 GCA_039812785.1 Thermoanaerobaculia bacterium
GGCCCCGCGGTCGCCGCGGGGGCGCGGCGCCTCCTCCCGCTCGGGGGAGCCTGCGGCGTCCCTCCGGGCGCGCGGGCCATCTCGGCGAACGTGACGGCGGTCGCCAGCGGCGCCGCGGGGAGCTTCGTCCTCTGGGCGGGTGACCGGGACCTTCCCGGGACGACGAACCTCTCCTTCGCGGCGGGTCGGACGCGGGCGAACAACGCAGTGATCGAGCTCGCGCGCGACGGCACGCGGACGGTGTGGGTGAAGAACGGCTCCGCGGCGGCGGCGCACCTCGTCCTGGACGTGAACGGGTACTTCGAGTAGGCCGGCGCCTCACCTCGCCTCGAACTCGAACTCCGCCGCGCAGCCGCCCCAGACCGTGATCCCCTCGAGGCTCCAGATCCAGTTCCCATAGGCCTTGCACGGCTCCGGGCCGAGCTCGCGCACGATCTTCACGCTTCCGCGGATCCTTGCCGGGCAGACCTTCTGGGCCTTGCCGTACGCCTCGCAGACGAGCGTCGCGGTCTTTCCCGAGGCGATCTCGCCGCTCGGAGTGCGCGAGGCCTCCTTCAGCTCGAACGTCGCCGAGGCGACTCCGCCCCGCACGGGGTCCGAGACGCATCTGAACGTGATCGGCGTCGACTCGCGGTGGCGCGCGTCCGACCGGAACGACCCCTCGCCCTCGACCGCGGTCGCCTTCCCGGCAGCGGCGAAGTCGCCGAAGCGCTCGAGCTCGACGACGACCTCGTCGCGCGGCCAGCGGTAGCCTCGGCGCGCGGCGTCGTCCCACAGCGCCTCGGCGACGGCGGCCTTGCAGCCGTCGAGGAGCTCCTGCCGCTCCGGGGAGAGGACGCCGAGGCGCGGCGCGTCGGCGGGGGAGACCCAGGTCTTCGAGGTCTTCTCCTTCTTCTCGTCCCAGCGGCAGCCGAAGGTGACGGCCTGCCACTCGAAGTCCTTCGAGAGGCGGGCCCGGCCTCGACCCGAGAGATCCAGGAGCTTCCCTTTCCGTTCGGTGGAGATCGAGGTCGCGTCGGCCTCGAAGCCGCCGCCGCCGGCGCGCGCGCCCCTCTTCACGGCCTCCTCGCGCACCTCCTCCTCGAGCGCCGGCCGGCACGCCTCGAGGACCACCGCGTCGCGGACGATCCCGGCGGGGGAGCTCGCGATCTCGGCGCCCGAGGGGTCGACGGCGGCGTACCGCGCCGAGCGGACCGCCTTCGTCGCCGGGTCGGCGGCGCACTCCCAGCGGACGGGAAGGGCAGGGACGCGGTAGGTCGGCCGGTACGCGGCCCTTCCCTCGACGACGAGAGCCCCGTCGACGCGCGTCGTCCTCTCCGTCTCGCCGTCGAACGCGAGCGGCTCGGCGACCGGGAGCAGCCCGATCCCGGCGGCGTCCGCGGCGGAGAGCTCCTGGAGGGCGGCTCGGCAGGCTGCGGCGATCTCGCGCTCCCCGGCGGCGCGGTGGGACGGACCGGGATTCGGGTGCTGGCCGAGGGCGGACCCGGCGAGGAGGATCGCGGCGGAAACGGCGGCAGGGCGCGCGAGGGCGCGTCGGGCGGGTCCGGGCATGGCGGCTCCTCTTTGTGCGGCGGATCCTCGCACGAGGGGAGGCGCGGCACGAAGGGGCGCGCGCTCGAGAGGCGCGCCGGGAACTCGCGCGCCGCTCCGGGGTCCAACGGGGCGTATGGAGACGCCCGCGACACCGAGGAGGCCCCGCATGCGCCGGTTCGTACTGGCCTTCGTCCCCGTCCTCGTCTCCCTCGGCCTCTCGCTCGCCTCCGCGGCGGACGGCCTGATCGTCGTTCCCGACGTCCCGCCGGGGATCCGGCCCGTCCCGGGCCACCCGGCCTGGGCGCCGCTCGAGGTGCGGTACCACCACGTGACGGCGAAGGTGACGGGCCCGGTCGCGGTGACGGAGGTCGACCAGGTCTTCTTCAACCCGGGCAGCAGCCGTCTCGAGGGGACCTACCTCTTCCCGGTGCCGAAGGGGGCGCGGATCGACCGCTTCGAGATGGACGTGAACGGGAAGATGACGACGGCCGAGCTCCTCGACGCCGCGAAGGCGCGCGGGATCTACGAGGAGATCGTGAGGAAGATGCGCGACCCGGCGCTCCTCGAGTACGCCGGCCAGGGGCTCGCCAAGGTCCGCATCTTCCCGATCGAGCCGCGGAGCGAGAAGCGGATCCGGCTGAAGTACACCGAGGTGCTGACGAAGGAGGGCGGCCTCCTGAAGTACCTCTACCCGCTCAACACGGAGAAGTTCTCGTCGCAGCCGGTGAAGAGCGTCTCGGTGAAGGTCGAGGTGGAGCTGCCGGAGGGCGTCCGGACGGTGTGGTCGCCGAGCCACGAGGTCGAGGTGACGCGTCACGGGCCGAAGGGCGCGGTCGCGGGCTGGGAGGCGAAGGACGTCCGCCCCGACACCGACTTCCAGCTCTTCGTCGCGCCGTCCACCGGCTCCGAGGTGGCCGCCCACGTCCTCGCCTACCGCGAGCCGGGCGAGGCGGAGGGAAGCTTCCTCCTCGTCCTCTCGCCGGCGCGCGAGCTTTCGGCCGAGAAGGTCGTGAGGAAGGACGTCGTCTTCGTCCTCGACACCTCCGGCTCGATGGCCGAGCGGGGGAAGCTCGAGCAGGCGAAGAGGGCGCTCTCCTTCTGCCTCCGGAACCTCAACGACGGCGACCGCTTCGAGGTCGTCCGCTTCTCGACCGAGGCCGAGCCCCTCTTCGGCCGCCTCGTCGCGGCCGGGAAGGCGAACGTCGAGAAGGCCGATGCCTTCGTCGGCGGGCTGAAGCCGCTGGGCGGCACGGCGATCGAGGACGCGCTCCTCTCGGCGCTCGATCCGCTGAAGGAGCAGGGGGAGGCGGGGCGGCCCTACAACGTCGTCTTCCTCACCGACGGGAGGCCGACGGTCGGGACGACGGGCGACGACGCGATCGTCGGTTCGGTCGGGAAGGCCAGGGGCGACAGGACGGTCCGCGTCTTCTCCTTCGGCGTCGGGACCGACGTCAACACGCACCTCCTCGACCGGCTCTCGGAGTCGACGCGCGCGGCGAGCCGCTACGTCCTCCCGGGACAGGACCTCGAGATCGCCCTCTCGGGCTTCTTCTCGAAGATCAGCGACCCGGTCCTGGCGGGCCCGCGCCTTCGCGTCGGCGGCTCGGTCCGGGTGACGAAGCTCGCGCCGCCCGAGCTCCCCGACCTCTTCAAGGGAGAGGAGGTCGTCGTCCTCGGCCGCTACTCGGGCTCCGGCGAGGCGACGCTCACGCTCGACGGGACGGTCAACGGCGCGCCGCGGCGCTTCACGTGGACGGCGACGTTCCCCGACCGGGCGCTGGAGAACGACTTCGTCCCCCGCCTCTGGGCGACGCGGCGCGTCGGCTGGCTCCTCGACAGGATCCGCCTCGACGGCGAGAGCGCCGAGCTGCGCGGGGAGGCGACCGACCTGGCGCGGCGCTACGGGATCGTCACGCCCTGGACGTCGTACCTCGTCCTCGAGGACGAGTCGCGCCGGAACGTACCGGCCTCCGCGCGCACGGTCCAGGCCCCGGCAGGGGACGACCGGGGCCGCGCGGCGGCCGGAGCGATGTACCGGGCCGCGCGCGAGGAGAAGAGCGGCGGCGCCGCGGTCGCGAGCGCGCAGTCGGTCGCCGCGCTGAAGTCGGCCGTGAGCGCCGAGGCGCCCTCGGTCGCGAACGACCTCGCGCTCGGGTCGGCGGGCGGGGCCCCGGACGCCCCGGCGAGGGACGCGAGGCAGCTCGTCGCCGCGCAGGCGGCTCGCTGGGTGAACGGCCGCACGTTCTGGCAGAACGGGAAGGCGTGGGTCGACGCGCAGGTGCAGGGACGGAAAGGCGCGAGAACGCGGCAGGTGAAGTTCGGTTCGGCCGAGTACGACGCGCTCCTCGGCAGGCACCCCGAGGCCGCGCCGTGGCTCGCCCTCGGGAGGAACGTCCAGCTCGTCCTCGGCGGCGAGGTCGTCGAGGTCGTCGAGTGATCCGGAACGGGAGAGCGAAGGTGGAGAGCAAGGCGCAGAAGGAGACCCCGATGAGACAGACCGTCCTGACCGCAACGCTGGCCGCGGCCCTCCTCCTCTCCGCGCCGGCCCTCCGAGCAGCGGCCCCGGCGAAGGCCGAGGCCGTCCGTCCCCGCATCGACGTCGTCTTCGTCCTCGACACGACGGGGTCGATGGGCGGCCTCATCGAGGGGGCGAAGGCGAAGATCTGGTCGATCGCGAACCAGATGATCTCCGCGAAGCCGACGCCGCGCCTGCGCATCGGCCTCGTCGGCTACCGCGACCGGGGCGACGACTACGTCACGAGGCGCTTCGACCTGAGCGACGACATCGACGCCGTCTACGGCCACCTGCAGGGGTTCCAGGCGGGAGGAGGCGGCGACACCCCGGAGTCGGTGAACCAGGCGCTCCGCGAGGCCGTGCACGACATGAGCTGGACCCCCTCGCGCGACGCCCTGAAGATCGTCTTCCTCGTCGGCGACGCCCCGCCGCACATGGACTACGAGGGCGACGTGAAGTACCCCGTGACGCTCCAGGAGGCCGTGAAGAAGGACCTGATCGTGAACACCGTCCAGTGCGGGAGCATCGGCTCGACGGCGCCCGTCTGGAAGGAGATCGCGAGCCTCGCCGAGGGGAGCTACGTCGCGATCGGGCAGACGGGCGACATGCAGGTCGTCTCGACGCCGATGGACGACGAGCTCGCGCGGCTCAACCGGGAGATCGGGACGACGCTCGTCGCGTACGGGAGCGCGGAGGCGCGGGGCGCCGTGATGGCGAAGCAGGCGAGGGCCGAGGCCGCCGCGCCCGCCGCGGCCGCGGACCGGCTCGCCTACAACGCCGCGACGGCGACGGTGGTGCAGGGCGGCGGCGACCTCGTCGAGGACCTGAAGGACGGCCGCGCGAAGCTCTCCGAGCTGAAGCCGGAGGAGCTCCCCGCCGAGCTGCGCGGCCGGACGCCCGAGCAGCAGAAGGCGTACCTCGCGCAGCAGGAGGAGAAGCGGGCGAAGCTCCAGGCGCAGGTCTCGGACCTCGTGAAGAAGCGGCAGGCGTACGTCGACGCCGAGATGCGGAAGGCGGCGGCCGAGGGGAAGGGAAGCGGCTTCGACCTCCAGGTCGCGCGGACTCTTAAGGCGCAGGCGAAGCGGAAGAGCATCGCGTTCGGGACGCCGTGAGGCGCTTTGCCCCAGGGGAGCGGGAGCGTGGCCCGGAACTTGAAGACTTCGCGGCCGGACGATGAAGGACCGTCGATACGGCACGGCGAAGGCGCCGAGGGCCGCCCGCGCGGCGGTCCTCGGCCAGGGCGACGAGGCGGAGAGGGAGTGGCTCCTCTCCGTCTTCGACGCACTCGCGCGCGGCCCGGAAGACGTGGAGTCGCTCCTCGCGTTCCGGAACGAGGCCCGCATCCGGCGTCGCAACGATTCCGTCGCCCGCTGGGGCGAGCGGCGTCGCTCGCCCGGGCGAAGGCTCTCGGACCTGGTGCGGTCCCCGGGGCGCGCCGCGACCGACTGAGCCGGCTCGACCCGGCGATCCCGGCGCGCCGACTACTTGCAGGGGAGGAATCGGACGGTCGTCTCCATCTCGACGAGGACGGTCTTCAGGGCGTCGAGCGCCGTCTCGACGTCCTCGGCGGTCGTCTCGCGCGTGAGGGAGAAGCGGACGGAGCAGTGGGCCTCCTCCGCCGTCCTCCCCATGGCGAGGAGAACGTGGGTCGGCTCCGGCGATCCCGCCTTGCAGGCCGAGCCGGACGAGAGGGCGACGCCGTGCCGGTCCATCGCGACGACGAGCGCCTCTCCCCGGAGGCCGGGGAGCGTCAGGCTGAGCGTGTTCGGGAGGCAGCGTTCGCGTGCGCCGTTGCGCCGGGCGCTCGGGAGGAGCCCGAGGACACCCTCCTCGAGCCGGTCGCGGAGCGCGCCGATGGCGGATGCTCCGGGGAGCGCGTGGCGCGCCCGGTCGGCCGCGACTCCCATGCCGACGATCCCGGCGACGTTCTCGGTTCCGGCCCTCAGGCCGTGCTCCTGCCGCCCCCCGTGGACGAGCGGCTCGAGGACGACCCCCTTCCTCACGTAGAGCGCACCGACCCCCTTCGGGCCGTGGAGCTTGTGGGAGGAGAGGGTCAGCAGGTCGACGCCGAGCTCCTCGACGTCGACCGGCGCCTTGCCGGCCGCCTGGACGGCGTCGGTGTGGAAGAGGGCGCCGCGGGCGTGGGTGACGGCCGCGAGCTCGCGGACGGGCTGGATCGTCCCGACCTCGTTGTTGGCGAGCTGGATCGAGACGACGAGCGTCCGTTCGTCGATGGCACGCGAGAGGTCGGCCGGGTCTACGAGCCCGTCGGCGTCGACGGGGAGGACGGTGAGGCGGAGGCCGGCCCGCGCGAGGAAGCGGCACGTCGCGAGGACGGCGGGGTGCTCGACGGAGCTCGTGACGACGTGGTCGCGCCCGCCGCGCGGGGCGAAGGCGAGCCCCTTGAGGGCGAGGTTGTCCGACTCGGAGCCGCCCCCGGTGAAGACGATCCGGCCGGGACGGGCGCCCACGAGTCGGGCGACGCGGCGGCGGGCCTCCTCGACGGCGTCTCGCGCGGCGCGGCCGCGTGCGTGGAGGCTCGAGGGGTTTCCCGACTCCTCGCCGAGGAACGGGAGCATCGCCTCGCGCACCTCGTCGGCGACGGGCGTCGTCGCGTTGCCGTCGAGGTCGACGCGGCGCGCGGGCGGCGCGGCGACGGAGAGGGCGAACGGAGCGGGGAACGATGTGGCGTGCTTCCCGGGCGCCGCGGCGCTCCCCTCGCCGCCGTCGAGCTTCCTCACCTCGCAGAGGAGCGACTTGTAGACGGGGAAGCCGGAGACCTCGTCGTAGATGGCGAGCGAGGTCAGGTCGTTCACGTTCCGCTCGCGCCAGGCGGGTGGCCCGACGGGTCCGCCGCCGCCCATCGAGCACTCGACGGCGCCGCGAACGACGTCGGCGGTGACGCGGGCCCGGAACGGCACGGCCCCGCGTGGCGTCCTCACCTCGACGAGGTCGCCCGTCGCGATGCCGCGCGCGGCGGCGTCGGCCTCGTTCAGCTCGACGGACGGCTCGGGGTTCTCTCGGAGGAGCGAGGGGACGCCGTGGTCCTGCGAGCGGAAGTCGGTGTGCGGACGCGCCCCGGAGTTGAAGACGAGGGGGTAGGCGGCCGCAAGGTCGGGGCGTGCGAGCGGCCCCTCGACCGGCTCGGTGTACTTCGGGAGCGGCTCGTAGCCGTAGTCGGCGAGCGTCGTCGAAGCGATCTCGAACTTTCCGCTCGGCGTGTCGAAGCCCGGTGTCCCGTCGGGGCGGAGGAGCCCCTTCTCCCACTTCCGGTACTCCATCAGCGGCGTCGGCCGCTGCACGACGCCGCCCTGGGCGCGGACTTCCTCGAGCGTGACGCCCGAGCCGTCGAGGACGTGGCGGAGGAGCTCCTCCTCGGTCTCAGGGTAGGCATCGCCATACCCGAGCCTCCGGGCGAGCTCGGCCATGATCCGGTAGTCGTTCCGCGCCTCGCCGACCGGCTCGATCAGCTTCTCGCGGAGGCGGAAAAGCGGGCCGTAGACCATGTAGGAGTCGATCTCGAACATCGTCGTCGCCGGCAGGACGACGTCGGCCCAGGCGGCGTCGGCCGTGAGCTGGCGGTCGATCGTGACGAGGAGGTCGAGCTTGCCGAGCGTCTCCCTCCAGAGGCGCGCCTCGGGCCACGACGTGACGAGCGAGCCGCCGTGGACGATCAGCCCGCGGATCCTGTAGGGCTTCCCCTCGAGGACCGACGCGACGAGGCCGCTCGCGTGCCCCTCGCCGCGGTAGGCGCTGTAGAGCGGGAAGCGGTCGCGGGCGACGGCGCGCGACACGTCGGGGTTCGCGACGTGGCCCGAACGGTTGACGGGGAAGTGGGTGCCGCGCATCGCGAGGCCGATGCCGCCCGGGACGTCGAGGTGGCCGGCGAGGGCGAAGAGCGTGAGGACGGCGCGGATCGCCTGGACGCCCGAGCTCGAGTACTCGAGACCGGTGTACATGACCGGGGCCGCGCCGCGCGCCCGGGCGAGACGCCGGGCGAGGTCGCGGACGGTCTCGGCCGGGACGCCGGTGATCGCCTCGACCGTCTCGGGCGGGAAGTGCGTGAGGTAGCTCTTCAGCTCGTCCCAGCCGAGGCACCAGCGCGTCGCGAACTCATCGTCGACGAGCTCCTCGTCGAGGAGGACGCGGATCATCCCGAGGGCCAGAGCCCCGTCGGTGCCGGGGCGGATCGGGACCCACCGCGCCCCCGTCCGCGCGGCGGTCTCGGTCCGCCGCGGGTCGATGACGACGACCTCGGCGCCGCGGCGGGCGGCGGCCTCGAGCCTCAGCATGTCGAGCGGCGGGGAGTCGGTCGCGGGGTTCGCGCCCCAGACGAGGAGGAGCTCGGCGTTCTCGACGTCCGTGAACGTGTCGACGAGCATCCGCCCCATCGTCACGTGCGGCGCGATCATCGCGAACGAGACGTAGCAGAGGGCGCCGACCCCCATCGTGTTCGGCGAGCCGAAGCGGAAGAGGACGCTCGAGGCCGAGGAGACGGCGACTCCCTTCGGCTGGAAGACGTCGCAGAGCGAGAGCTCGAAGCTCCCGCGGCCGGTGTAGATCGCAACGGCCTCGGGGCCCGAATCCTCGCGGATCGCGAGGAGGCCCGAGACGATCGTCTCGTACGCCTCGTCCCACGAGATCCGCTCGAACTCGAACGTTCCCTTCGGCCCCTTCCGCCGCATCGGGTGCTTCAGCCGGTGCTCGGAGTGGACGATCTCCGCCGCGTGCTGGCCGCGGCGGCAGATCATCCCGAGCGGGTGCGTCGGGTCGGGACGGATCTCCTCGAGCCTCCCGTCCGCGACGCGCGCCTCCACCCAGCAGCCCGCCGGGCAGATGCCGCAGATCCCGCGCTTCCAGGTCCCCGCAGCCGCGGCGTCGCCCACCTCAGGGCCTCCCGTTCGGCGCGAGGAGCGCCACGGTGAACCACTCGCGCGGGTCCGACCAGAGCCGGTCGACGCGGAGCCCCGAGGCGTGCGCGAGCCTCCCGACGTCGGCGAGCGCGTACTTGTGGCAGCTCTCCGTGTGGATCGTCTCCCCCTCCTCGAACGCGAACGTCCTGTCGAGGGCGGCGACGCGGACCTCCTGCCTCGTGCGGCTGACGAGGCGCATCTCGACGCGCGAGCGCTCGGCGACGAACGGGGCCGCGTGCTCGAACGCGTCGAGGTCGAACTCGGCGCCGAGCTCCCGGTTCGCGCGGGCGAGGAGGTTCCGGTTGAAGCGGGCCGTGACTCCGGCCGCGTCGTCGTAGGCCCTCAAGAGGACCTCCGGCTCCTTCAGCCGGTCGAAGCCGACGAGGAGCCGGTCGTGCGGGGCGAGCGTCGCCGCGACGGCCCCGAGGAGAGAGGCCGCCTCGCCCTCCTCGAGGTTCCCGACGTTGCTCCCGAGGAAGAGGACGAGGCGCGGCCCGTCGTGAGAGGGGAGGTGCGGGATCGCCGCGCGGTACTCGGCCGCGATCGCGGTGACGGAGAGGCCTTCGTATCGATCGAGGAGGTTCCGCGCCGTCTCCTCGAGGAACCCGGCGGAGATGTCGACCGGCGCGTAATGGAGCGCCTCCTGCCGGTCGAGGAAGGCCTCGATGAGGAGCCGCGTCTTGGCGGAGCTCCCGCTCCCGAGCTCGGTGAGCGCCGCGCCGGGGCCGACCGCCTCGGCGATTTCCCCGGCGCGCCGCGCGAGGATTCCCTCCTCCGTGCGCGTCGGGTAGTACTCGGGGAGGTGACAGATCTCCTCGAAGAGCCGCGAGCCCTCGTCGTCGTAGAAGAAGCGGCAGGGGAGCGCCTTCGGGCTCGAGCCGAGGCCGTCGCGGACGGCGGCGGCGAAGCCGTCGCCGTCCCCCGCGGGAGATGGACGGACGAGGCGGAGGCGAACGCCCGCCGTCAACGTCCCGGACAGTCCTGCCAGAGGGGGTCGGGAGGGAGGCCGAGCGCCTTGCGGCGC
>JBDIBE010000101.1:0-9951 GCA_039812785.1 Thermoanaerobaculia bacterium
TTCGCCGCCGCGGCGCTCGACCACCTCGGGGTCGGCCGGTCGATCCTCGTCGCGGCCTTCTCCATCGTCGGAGGGGCGATCGCCCTGACCCTCGCGCTCGCGTTCGGCCTCGGCGCGCGCGACCTCGCGCGAGGCTGGCTCGAGAAGCAGCTCCGCGCCGAGGAGGAGGACTCGGGGATCCGGCATGTCTGAGCGGGTGGCAGAATCCGCGGCGATGCCCGGAAGGACCCTCTTCCGCCGCGCCGCCGGCCCTCTCGCGGCGGCGGCGCTCTTCGCGTGCCGCGCCGCGGCGGCGGCTCCGGCCGCCGGGGCGGATCCGTTCCCGCTCCCCCTCGACGCCTACACGGGGGAGGAAGGGCTGACGCTCGCGCAGGTCCTCGCCCACCGCGTCGCGGCCGACCCGTTCAACCTCGTCGCGACGGCCCTCTTCGTCCTCGCGATCCTCCACACGTTCGCCGCGGCCCGGATCACGGCGGCGGCCCACAGGCTCCAGCACCGGATCGAGAAGGAGGGCGGGGGCGACGGCGCGTCCTTCCGGGTCGAGATCCTCCACTTCCTCGGCGAGGTCGAGGCGATCTTCGGCATCTGGGCGATCCCGCTCGTCCTGTCCGCCGTGGCGGTCAAGGGGTGGCGGCCGGTCGAGCAGTACGTCGCGAACGTCCACTTCACCGAGCCGATGTTCGTCGTCGTCATCATGGCGATCGCCTCGACGCGCCCCGTCCTCTCCTTCGCGGAAAGGTGCCTGGGGGCCGTCGCGTCGCTCGGCGGCGGCACGCCGCTCGCCTGGTGGGCGACGATCCTGACCGTCGGGCCGCTCCTCGGCTCCCTCATCACCGAGCCGGCGGCGATGACGATCTGCGCCCTCCTCCTCGCGCGGCACCTCTACGAGCTCGACCCCTCGCCGGCCCTGAGGTACGGGACCCTGGGCCTCCTCTTCGTGAACGTCTCCGTCGGCGGGACGCTGACGCACTTCGCGGCGCCGCCCGTCCTCATGGTCGCCGCGAAGTTCGGCTGGGGGCTCTCCTTCATGCTCCGGAACTTCGGCGAGAAGGCGGTCCTCGGGATCGTCGTCGCGACGGCGGCCTACGCCCTCTTCTTCCGGAAGGAGCTCGCCTCGCTCGCGGCCCGGAAGGAGGCGCGGCTCGCCGACCCCTCCGAGCGCCCCTCCGAGCGCGCGGTGCCGGCCTGGATCGTCGTCGTCCACCTCCTCTTCCTCGGCTGGACGGTCTTCAACGCGCACACGCCCGCCCTGTTCGTCGCGGGCTTCCTCTACTTCCTCGCCTTCACGCAGGCGACGGCGGCGCACCAGAACCCGCTGAACCTCCGCCCGCCTCTCCTCGTCGGCTTCTTCCTCGCGGGCCTCGTCGTCCACGGGACGCTCCAGCAGTGGTGGATCGCTCCCGTGCTCGTCCGCCTCGAGGAGCTCCCGCTCTTCTTCGGCGCGACGGCCCTCACCGCGTTCAACGACAACGCGGCGATCACCTACCTCGCCTCCCTCGTACCGGGCTTCACCCCCGAGCTGAAGTACGCGGTCGTCGCGGGGGCGGTGGCGGGGGGCGGCCTGACGGTCATCGCGAACGCGCCGAACCCCGCCGGGCAGTCGATCCTCTCCCGCTACTTCCCGGACGGCGTCGTCCCGGCGAAGCTCTTCCTCGGGGCGCTCCTGCCGACGGCGGTCGTTGCGGCGGCTTTCCTCCTGCTCCCCTGACCCCGCGCCTCAGCCGTTCAGGATCCCCCCCTCCGCGACGACGGCGTCGAGGAGGATGTCGCCCGCCTCGGGGACGGCGGAGAGGACGCGGGCCCAGTTCGGGATGAGGGGCGCGCCGAGCGGGTCGGCGAGGAACTGCTCGACGCCGCTCTTCAGCGCGTCCGCGAAGGTGGCGATCGCCATCTCCTCCTCGTGCCGGGGGAACGTCAGGCCGTTGAACTTCGCGAGGGCGTAGAAGCTCGAGGCGGCGTCCTCGGCGCGGCGCTGGTAGGAGGCGAGGAGCGACTTCAGGGAGCCGTCTCCGAGGACGGTGTCGGCGGCGGCGAGCGTCCGGAGGAGGTGCTTGGCGATGTCGGCGGCCATCCGGTGGAGGCCCTTCGTCGGGTCCTCCGGCGAGAGCGCCTGGTGCTTGTGGTCGTAGCGGTCGGCGATGTCGACCTGGCAGACGCGGCGCGGCGAGCGGTGGCGGTAGACCTCGGACAGGGTCCCCACCTCGAGGCCCCAGTCCGACGGGACGCGGATCTGCCGGAGAAGGTCGGCGGAGAGCGCGAACTCGCCCGCGAGCGGGTAGCGGAAGGCGGACAGGAACTCGATGTAGGGGTTCGCGCCGAGAAGCGCGTGGAGGGAGTCGAGGAGGGGCCCGACGAAGAGGCGGGCGACGCGCCCGTTCAGCTTCTCGGTGTAGCGGGCGTAGTAGCCCTTGCAGAAGTCGAAGTTGAGGATCGGGTCGGCGATCGGGTAGAGGAGCCGCGCGAGCATCGCCCGGTCGTAGTCGAGGACGTCGGCGTCGTGGAGGGCGATGTACTCGACGTTCCCCTGTGCGAGGAGGTAGCCGATGCCCATCCAGCAGGCGCGCCCCTTGCCGCGCTCGCCGAGGCGGAGGTCGGCCTTCTCGAGCTTGCCGAGGAGCGCCGTCACGCCGGGGCCGTCGTTCCAGAGGACGACGGTCCGCCTCTTCAGCCGCTTGAAGTACTCGAGCGCGTTGCGGTAGCCCGCCTCGTCGGCCCGGTCGAGGGAGATCAGGACGGTGTCGAGGTAGGGCGCCTGCGCGATCTCGTCGCAGATGCGGAGGAGCGCGGGGCGTTCGAGCTCGGTGACGAGGGAGGGGATCAGGAGCGCCGCCCGGTTCCGCCGCGTGTACCGGACGAGGGCGTCCTCCAGCTCCACGAGCGGCCGGTTTCCGAGACGGGTGAGGGTCGTGATCGGCCCGTGCTGCGCGAAGTCGCTCATACGGCATTCTGCCCGCGGCGGGCCGCCGCGGGCAGCGAAAATGCCGGCGTTCCGGGGAGGCGGGCGTCAGGCCTTGCAGGCCTCGACGACGCGCCGCAGCCTCGCGGCGATCCCGGCGCCGACCTCGGCGAGGTCGGGCGAGCCCAGGATCCCCATGACCGCGGCGGGGTCCATCGCGCGGACGACGGTGACGCCGTCCTCGACGGAGACCGTGACGTTGCACGGAAGGAGCGTCCCGACCTCGGGCACGGCGGAGAGCGCCCTGTGCGCCGACGGCGGGTGGCAGGCGCCGAGGATGACGTAGGGCGGGCGGTCGACGTCCAGCTTCTTCTTCAGCGTGGCCTGGACGTCGATCTCGGTCAGGACGCCCATCCCCTCGGCGGCGATCGCCTCGCGGGCACGCGCGAGGGCGGCGTCGAACGGGAGGGGGGACGTCGACTGGATGGCGATGGGCGATTCCTTCATGACGGGCTCCTTTCGCCTCGGAGCGGGGAGGACGCGCGGGCTCGGCCCGGAACGGAGGGGGCCCGACGGGCCCCCGGCGTCCCTACGCTCACGTGAAGCGCGTGCCGCAGCCGCCGCCCCCCTTCGGGGAGCCGGACGAGCCGCCGGAGGCGGCGAAGCTCGAGAGCTTGCGGCCCGTGCGGTCCGACTCGCAGGAAGGGCACGCGATGGCGGCGTCGGCCTCGCTCGAGGGGCGGAGCTCCTCGAAGGTCCGCCCGCAGGCGTCGCAACGGTATTCGTAGAGGGGCATCGTTCTCTTCTCTCAGCAGCCCCCGCCGAGCGCGTCCCAGACGTGCGCCGGGATCCCGGAGGGGTAGACCTGGTCGGTGCGGTAGATGGCCCAGCAGCCCTGGCAACGCCAGAGGAGGATCCCCCCTCACGTGGGGACGGGGAGGATCTCCTCTCCGCAGCGGTGGCAGCGGCCCTCCTCGGCGGAGGCGGGCGCGGTCTCGTTCGTAGCTCGGTCCTTCATCTGGCTTCCCGTTCGGCCCCGGGCGCGGGCCTCGCCTCGGCCGGGGGCGTGTCGTTCGTCGTTCGGGGCTTCGTCGCGCAGCTCCGGCCGCCGGCCGGATTGGGGACGGCTCACGTCGGGACGCCGAGCCTCGGCAGCACGACGTACTGCAGGAGGGCCCAGGCGACGAGGAAGCCGCCGAAGAGGAGGGCGTCGGACATCAGGCCCGCGCCCCGGCGGCGAGCGCCGCCTTCCCCGCCTTCAGCTCGTCGCGCCTCTCGTCGAGGGTCCTCTGCATCGCGCCGCAGACGACGCCACAGATGGAGAAGACGGCCGGGTCGGCGATCCGGTAGTAGACCTGAGTCCCCTGCCTCCGGAAGTCGACGATCCCCGCCGCCCGGAGGAGCGCCAGGTGCTTCGAGACGTTCGCCTGTGTGCACGGCAGCTCCGCGAGGAGGTCGCTCACGCACCGCTCGCCCCCCTGGAGGGCGTGGAGGATCCGCAGCCGGGTCGGGTCGGCGAGGACCTTCAGGAACCCCGCGATCCCTTCCATGAGCTGCTCCTTCGGGAGCGTGGCGGCCTTTCTCATGACCATATCACCATACGGTAATATAGCCTCCGGCGGCGGGATCGTCAAGCGGGGCTTCAGAGGAGCTCCTCCACGGCCCACGAGGCGATCTTGAGCCGTTCGCCGCACTCGGCGCAGTAGGACTTGATCTCGGCGGCGAGGCTCTGCGCCTTCTCGTCGTCGACGATCGTGAAGAGGACGGCGGAGGTCTTCGGGAAGGCGGCCGAGCCGAGGCGCGGGCCGGTCGTCCCCATCCCGTGCGCGCCCGGGATCTCCGTCCAGCCGGCGACGCCGGCCTTCCGGAGGAGCACCTCGAGCTCCTCCTTCTTGCCGTCGTCGACGACGATCATGAGCATCCGCACGGTCAGCTCTCCCGGACCTTGAGCTTCCGGAGGAACGTGATCATCGGGCACCACTTCGTGAAGGCCGACTGGAGGAGGTTCAGGCCGACGAAGCCGGTGAACCAGAGGAAGCGCTGGTCGACCGTCACCGCGAGGACGACGGAGAGGATGACGAAGAAGCCGGCGATCGCGCGGAGCCACTCGTTGAGGTTCATGTCGTTGTCACTCCTTCGGGTCTCTTGCGTTCGTTCGGCGGGGCGCCCCGGGGGCCGGGGCGCCCCGTCGCGTCAGGCGGCGTCGCCCTCGGGCGGGAGCGCCTTCTCGACGCCGACCGCCTTCAGGTACATGTAGTAGAGGAGGGGGATGACGACGAGCGTCAGGGCGGTCGCGACGACGACGCCCGCGATGAGCGCGACGGCGAGGCCCTGGAAGATCGGGTCGAGGAGGATGACGCCGCCGCCGACGACGAGGGCCGCGGCGGTGAGGGCGATCGGCCGGAAGCGGACGGCGCCCGCCTTGACGACGGCGTCCTCGAGCCTCTCGCCCATCTCGAGCTCGAGGTTGATGAAGTCGACGAGGAGGATCGAGTTCCTCACGATGATCCCGGCGAGCGCGATGAAGCCGATCATCGAGGTCGCGGTGAAGAAGACGCCGAAGAGGCCGTGCGCCGGCAGGATGCCGATGAGCGTGAGCGGGATCGGCGCCATGATGATGAGCGGCGTCACGAAGCTCCGGAACCAGCCGACGACGAGGAAGTAGATCAGGACGAGGACGGCCGCGAAGGCGATCCCCATGTCCCGGAAGACCTCGTAGGTGATGTGCCACTCGCCGTCCCACTTCATCGCGTACTTCGTGGAGTCCGTGGGAAGGGTCGTCGACATGACCGTCAGCGGCGAGCCGTCGGGCGCCTTCAGCGCGTTCACCTTCGCGCCCATGTCGAGGATGCCGTAGACGGGGGCCTCGGCGACGCCCGCCATCTCGGCGAGGACGTAGGTCACGGGCTGGAGGTTCTTGTGGTAGATGAACCGCTCGGTCCTCGTCTCCTTCACGGTGACGAGCTCGCGGAGCGGGACGAGACGCCCGGTGCCGCCGTGGACGGCGACCTGGAGGAGGCCGTCGAGGCTCGAGCGCTGGGCGCGGTCGAGGCGGAGGACGATCGGGACGGGGTTCCGGGCGTCTTCGTCGCGGAGGAGGCCGGCGTCCGCGCCGTTCAGGGCGACACGCAGCGTCCGGGTGACGACCTCGGGGGTGACGCCGGCGCGGAGCGCCTTCTCGCGGTCGACGACGAGCTCGGCCTTCGGCGCCTCGTCCTCGACGAGCCAGTCGACGTCGACGACGCCGGGGGTCTCTTCGAAGATCTTCCGCACCTCCCCGGCGAGGCCGATCCGCTTCTCCATGTCGGGGCCGTAGATCTCGGCCACCATCGTGGAGAGGACGGGCGGCCCGGGGGGCACCTCGGTCACCTTCAGGTTCGCGCCGTGGCGCTTGGCGATCGGGAGGAGCATCGTCCTGACGTCCTTGGCGAACGTGTGCGAGTCGCGCTTCCTCTCCTGCTTGGGAAGGAGGTTGACCTGCAGGTCGGCGACGAGCGGGCCGGAGCGGAGGAAGTAGTGCCGGACGAGGCCGTTGAAGTTGAAGGGGGCGGACGTCCCGACGTAGACCTGCACGTCGGTCACCTCGGGCTGCTTCCTCACCTCGAGAGCGAGGTCCCGGGCGGCGGCGTTCGTCGCCTCGAGCGTCGTCCCCTCGGGCATGTCGAGGACGACCTGGATCTCGCTCTTGTTGTCGTACGGGAGCATCTTGACCTTGGCGACCTTGAAGAAGACGAGCGACGTCGAGAGGAGGAGGAGGATGACGACGCCGCCGATGAGCGCCCACCTCTTGCCGGCGCTCTCGAGGAGAGGCGTGAAGAGCTTCTGGTAGAAGCGGTGGAGCCTGTCCTCCTCGGGCGTCTCGGCGTGCCCCTCGAACGCGGCCTTCCCGGCGTGCTCCTCGGCGTACTTCCGGAAGAGCTTGAAGGTGAGCCACGGGGAGACGACGAAGGCGACGAACAGGGAGAAGATCATCGCGGCCGAGGCGTTCACCGGGATCGGCCTCATGTACGGGCCCATCAGGCCCGACACGAAGGCGAGCGGGAGGAGGGCGCCGACGACGGCGAAGGTGGCGAGGATCGTCGGGTTGCCGACCTCGTCGACCGCGTAGATCGTCGTCAGGCGCGGCGGGCCCCAGCCGAGCTCGTAGTGCCGGTGGATGTTCTCGACGACGACGATCGCGTCGTCGACGAGGATGCCGATCGCGAAGATGAGCGCGAAGAGCGTGACGCGGTTGAGCGTGTAGCCGAAGAGGTAGGACGAGGCGAGCGTGAGGGCGAGCGTCATCGGCACCGCGACGAGGACGACGACCGCCTCGCGCCGCCCGAGGGCGAAGGCCATCAGGAGGACCACCGAGAAGGTCGCGAGCGCCATGTGGAAGATGAGCTCGTTCGACTTCTCGTCGGCGGTGTGGCCGTAGTCGCGCGTCTTCGTGAGCGTGACGTTCGAGGGGACGACCTTCCCCTTCAGGCCGGCGACGCGCTGGTCGAGCTGCTCGACGAGCTCGACGGCGTTCGTCCCGGGCTTCTTGGCGACGGAGACCGTGACGGCCGCGGTGTCGACTCCGGGGGCGAGGCCGTGGTGGGCGGCGCCGGGGCCCGACATCATCCAGACGTACTGGGAGGGCTCGTCGGCGCCGTCGGTGACGGTCGCGACGTCGCGGAGGAAGACGGGGCGGCCGTTCCAGACCGCGACGACGGCGTTGCCGACCTCCTCGGCGGAGCGGAAGAGGGAGCCGACCTCGACCTGCGTCTCGGCGTCGGCCGTGGCGAAGGAGCCGGCGGGGAGCCGCCAGTTCGCGCCGGAGAGGGCCATGTAGGCCTGGAGGAGCGAGACCTGGTGCGCCGCGAGGCGATCCCGGTCGAACGAGACCTTCACGGCGCGCTTCTCGCCGCCGAGGACGGTCACCTGCGCGACGCGCGGGTGCTTCGTCAGCTCGACCTTCAGCTCCTCGGCGACCTCCTTGAGCTGCATCGGCGAGACGCTGTCGGAGGAGAGCGTGTAGGCGAGGACCGGGACGTCGTCGATGCCGCGAGAGACGACGAGGGGCGGCATGGCCCCCTGCGGCAGCTCGGCGGCCTTCTCGTCGAGCTTCGTCCGGACGCGGACGGCGGCCTGGTCGGGGTCGGTCCCGACGGTGAAGCGGACGATGATCATCCCGCCGGAGGGCTGGGTCGTGGAGTAGACGTACTCGACGTTCGGGATCTCGTAGATCGCCTTCTCGAGGGGCGACGTGAGGCGGCGCTCGACCTCCCGGGCCGTCGCGCCGGGCATCCCGAGGAAGACGTCGATCATCGGGACCTTGATCTGGGGCTCCTCCTCGCGGGGCGTCACCATGACGGCGAACGCGCCGAGGAGGAGGGAGGCGACCACGATGAGGGGGGTCAGCTTCGACTCGAGGAAGGCCTTCGCGATCCGCCCGGACGCCCCCACGGGGCGCCGGGTCATCTTGAGGCGAAGCGCCTCGCGCTTCGTCTCCTCGAGCGACGCCTTCCTGCCGGCGTCGTCGCGGGGCTCGCTCACTTGCCCACCTCGCCCCGGACCTCGGCGCCGTCGGCGGGCGCCTCAACGAGGCCGACGAGGAGCTCCTCGCCCCCCTTCAGGCCGGAGAGGACCTCGACGGTGTCGCCGTCGCGCGTCCCGAGGGTGACGGCGCGGGAGCGGGCCTTGCCGGCCTCGTCCTTCACGACGACGAGGGTCATCCCGCCCTGCGGGAGGACGGCCGAGGCCGGGACGACGACCGCCGTCCGACGCCCCGTCTCGACGACGGCGCGGCCGGTGACGCCCGTCGGGACGTCGGCGCCGATCTCGACCTTCGCCGCGAAGGAGTGGCTCGCCGGGTCGGCCCCGGGGGACATCTCGACGACGCGCCCCTCGAGGGCCTTCCCGGGAAGGGCGTCGAGCGTGACCGGGAGCTTCACCCCCGGGCGAAGCTTCGACGCGACGGCGACGCTCTCGGGGACGGCGAGGGCGAGGCGGCGGCCCGCCGTCGACTCGACGGCGACGAGAGGCCGGCCGGGGGCGGCGAGGTCGCCCGGGTCGACCATCCTGCGGGCGACGCGGCCGGCGAAGGGGGCGACGACGCGCGACTCCTTCGCGACGGAGGAGGCGGCCTCGACGGCGCCGTTCGCCTGCTCGACGGCGCCCTTGGCCTGCTCGTACTGCATGCGGGCCATGTCGAGCTCGAGGTCGGAGGCGGAGCCCGACTTCTGGAGCGCCTCGAAGCGGCCGTAGTTCCGCTCGGCGAGGGAGTAGGCGGCCTTCGCCTGCGCGAGGGCGCCGCGCGCCTGGGCCTCCTGGCCCAGCGCCGTCTGCGGGTCGATCTGGACGAGGACCTGGCCCTTCGCGACGAGGTCGCCCTCCTTCACGGGGACGGCGACGACGGAGGCCATCACGCGGGAGCTGACCATGGCCGTCTCGCCCGCCTCGACGGAGCCGGAGAGCTCGATGCGCTGGGGAAGCTCGCGCGACTCGGCCTTCGCGATCGCGGCGGAGACGGGGGCGGGGGCGGCGGCCTCGCCGGCCTTGTGCCCGCCGCCGCAGGCGGCGAGGGCGAACGGGACCGCCACGGTGAGGGTGACGAGGGAAAGGGTCTTCCGAGAGGTCATCAGGTCCTCCGTCCTCTTCTTCTTCATCTCTTCGGCTGCGGAATGGATGCGGCCCGTCACGGGATCGCCGTCTCCGGCGCCTTCCCCGACTTCACGGCGAGGCGCAGCGCGGTCGCGTGGGCCTCGGCGCGGGCGACGAGCTCGCGCGCCTCGGCCTCGCGCCGCGCGGTGGCGGCGTCGAGGAGGTCGATCGTCTTCACGACGCCGCTCCGAAAGCGCTCGTCGGTGATCCGCTCGCTCTCGCGGGCGGCCTCGAGCGCCCGGACCGCGGTCGCGTAGCGGGCGCGGGCGGTGACGGCCTCCTCGTAGGCCTGCCTCACCTCGAGCGAGACGCCGTCGGCGAAGCGGGCGACGTCCTGGCGCCCCGCCTCGGCCTCGGCGCGGGCCGCGGCGGCGGCCGCCTTGTCGGCGCCGCCCGCAAAGACGTTGATCGAGGCGAAGGCCATGAGC
>JBDIBE010000102.1:0-9872 GCA_039812785.1 Thermoanaerobaculia bacterium
GCTCTTCGCCTACAGGTAGAGCGCCGCTCCGCCCCGGGGCCCCGCGCCCCGGGGCGGAGCGCGGGCGTTGACGCGGCCGGTCCCGCGAGTACGATGCCCGCGTGAGCCGCCGCGTGCCCGCCGCCGTGCGGGCCGCCGCGCGGGCCGGCCGGCTCGCGGGCGCCTGATCGGCGATGGAGCGCCCCCGGACGGCGCGGTTCCCGAGGGGCGCGACGCCCCGGCGCCGAGCGCGGGCTCGGTGCTCCGGCGTCCCTTCTTCCCGTTCCTCGCGGCGTGGGTCCCGCCGCTCTTCGTCTGGTCCGCGGCCCCGGCGGCGGTCGACCCGAGGGACGTCCTCGCCCACGTCGTCCTCGGAAGCCTCCTCGCCGGCGCCGCCCTCGCGCTCTTCCGGAGATGGCTCGATCCCGGGCGGGCCGGCCTCGCCGCAGCGCTCGCCGTCGTCGGCCTGACCTGGCACCTCCACCCTCTCCTGGCCCTCCTCTTCCCGGTCCTCGGCCTGCCGCCCCTTCTCGCCTCGCGGCGCCGGGAAGCGTCGCCGGGCGTCCCTTCCGTCGCCCTCTTCCTCAACGTCCTCACGGCCGTGACGGTGGCGACGAGCCTCGTCTCGGTCCTGATCTACGAGTCGTCCGAGGTCTCGCCTCTGCCCGCGCCGAAGCCGGTCGCGTTCGAGTCGGAGCAGCGGCCCGACGTCTGGTGGATCGTCCTCGACGGCCTCTCGCGGGGCGACTTCCTCGAGCGGCGCTTCGGGATCGCGGACGTGCTCGGGCCGGGGCTCGAGCGCCGGGGGTTCCAGGTGGCGCGTGAGGCGCGGGCGAACTACCCGCAGACGCTCTACGTCGTCGCGTCCGCGCTCAACCTCGGCTACGTGCCGTCGGTCGCCGGCCGCCCGGAGGTCTCCCGCGAGGACGTGCAGGCGCTCCTCGAGGACAACGCCGTCGCGGCCTCGTTCCGTGCGGCGGGCTACCGGACCGTCTACTGGCCCGGCGGCTTTCACCGGCTCGACCCGGGCCTCGACGAGCGATTCACCGCCACGCTCCTCCCGACCGAGTTCCACCTCAGCACGATCAACCGGTGGCCCCCCGTCGCCCTCTGGAGGATGTTCTCGGGACGCTCGCCGTCCGCGTTCCTCCGGCACCGGTTCGTCGTGGCGACGCTCGCCGCGATCCGAGCGGTCCGCTCGGGCCCGCCGACGTTCAGCTTCGTCCACGTCGTCTCGCCTCACGCGCCCTTCGTCGTCGGTCCGAACGGCGAGCTCGCGCCGACGGGCGACACGGACACGATCCGGGAAGGCTCCGTCTGGACCGAGGCGAACCCGGGTGTCTCGTACCGCTCGGGATACGCCGGCCAGGCGACGTGGCTGCAGCCCCAGGTGCTCGCGGCCGTCGACCGGATCCTGGCTCCCGGCGCCCGCCCGGCGGTCGTCGTGATCTGCAGCGACCACGGCTCGGGTCTGGACCTCGACTGGAACCGCCTGCCCCGCGTGGCCCTGGCGGACCGGATGTCCGCCTTCTGGGCCGTCCGGGCCCCCGGCGGCCCGGGCCGCCGCGTCCCCGCGACGATGTCGACGGTGAACACGTTCCGGTGGGTCTTCGACGAGGCCTTCGGCACCTCGCTCGGCCTGCTGCCGGACCGTTCCTTCTGGCAGACGTGGGACAGGCCGGAGCGCCTCGTCGAGGTGACGGAGGCCGTGCACGGCCGGAGATGACCGCGGGCCCCGCCCGCGGTCATCCCTTCGGCCGGCGCCGCGCGCCGGCGCGCGTCAGGCGACCGCGGCCTGCCGGGCGTCGCGCGCGCGGCGGAGCATGGAGACGATCCCGCCGAGCATCATCACGTAGAAGCCGCCCCAGACCAGGGCGATCAGGGGCTTCGTCGTGACGTCGATCGAGAAGGTTTCGGGCGTCTCGGCCTTCTGGTCTCCGGCCGGGTCGAGGCCGAGGAACTCGAGCTCGACGGCCCCGTCGTTCGGCGAGACCCGGCGGATGCGGACCCGGCTGCCCGTCCCTCCCGGCAGCGGCGTCTCGGGGCTCTCCATCTTCTGGCCCTCGGTCCCGCCGAGCGCCACGAGGAGCCTCGGCGCGACCTCGGCGGTCGTCCCGCCGGAAGTGACGAGGAGCTTCGCCACGATCGTGAAGACGCTTCCCTCGGCGTGCGCCCCCTCCATCGCGAAGTCGACGAACTTCACTCCGAGGCCGCCGACGGCCTTCTCCTCCCCCTTGCGGAGGACGGCGAGGCTCCCCTCGAGCCGGGACGGGGAGCCGGGGTCGTACGACTGGGGCGAGACGTAGAGGTCGAAGAGGAACGAGTTCCTCACGTCGGGGTTCGCCATGAGCTGGCCGGTCCGCTCGTTCGTGTAGAGCTTCGGGTAGGCCTTCCACGTCCTGCGGCCGTCGGCGACGGTGACCTCCATCGCCTGCTTGGCCCGGCGGTCGGAGAGCTGCGTCATGTCGAGCTGGTCCTGCCGCTTCACGACGCCGTCCTCGTTCACGAAGTAGAGGCCGGTGAAGGTGAAGCTGATCGGGTGGCCGTGCTGCTCGATGATCACGGGGCGGTCGCGGTGGAGGGTGACCTGCGTCTTCACCTCGTAGGCGCCCGAGACGAGGATCCCGACGAGCATGATCGCGGCGCCGACGTGCGCGAGGTAGCCGCCGGCGGTCGCGATCGCCCGGCGCCTCACGAAGAGGACGAGGATCTCCGCGGACGAGGCGAGGCCGAAGACGGCCGCGCCGAGGAAGAGGAGGTCGACGGGCTTCCTCACGCCGAGGAAGAGGAAGAGGACGACGCCGAGGAGCCCGAAGAGCGCTGCCGTCGCGGCCTTCTTCCCGATCGCGCCCCACGTCTCGCCCCGCCAGGAGACGAACGGGACGAGGGCGATCAGGAGAGACATGACGATCGCGAGCGGGGTGTGCGTGACGTCGTAGAAGCTCGTCGCCACCTGCGAGGCCTTGCCGCCGAGGCGGGTCAGGATCGGCGCCGAGGTACCGAGGAGGATGACGAGGCCGGAGGCGCAGAAGAGCGTGACCGCGAGGATGAAGAGGACGGAGCGCGAGAGGAACGGCTCCTCCTTCTCCTTCCCGGTCTCGGGGTCGACGTCCGCGACGACGGGGATCTCCCTCCAGCGCCACGCGAGGAGCGCGAGGCCCCCGAAGAGGAAGACGACGATGATCCCGACGAGCCAGCCGGTGATCCCGAGGTCGACGAAGGAGTGGACGGAGAAGTCCGCGAGGACGCCGGAGCGCGTGAGGAAGGTGCCGTAGAGGATGCAGCAGAAGGCGAGGATCGCGAGGATGACGTTGATCTTCCGGTGCTTCTCGCGCGTCCTCTGGAGGAACATCCCGTGGATGAGGGCGGTCGTCGCGAGCCACGGGACGAGCGAAGTGTTCTCGACGGGGTCCCAGGCCCAGTAGCCTCCCCATCCGAGCGTCTTGTAGGCCCAGTAGCCCCCCATCAGGATCGCCGCCCCGAGGCTGACGAAGGTGAAGAGGGCCCAGGGCATGGCGCGGACGACCCAGCCGTCCCAGCGCTTCGTCCAGAGCGCCGCGATGGCGAAGGCGAACGGGACCGAGAGGGAGGCGAAGCCCGCGAACATGATCGGCGGGTGGATCACCATCCACGGGTCCTGCAGGAGCGGGTTCAGCCCCTGGCCGTCCTGCGGCACCTGCGCGAGGAAGCGGAACGGCGACTGCTTGACGAGGATCGCGACGATCCCGAGGAAGGAGAGGACGTAGACCGCCATGACGGGCGGCTCCTGCTCCTTGGCGCTCCGGAGGACGAAGAAACCGATGACGGCGCCCCAGAAGAGCCACGTGAGGAACGACCCTTCCTGGCCCGCCCAGAACGTGGAGACCAGGTAGCGGAGCGGCAGGTCCTTCCCCGAGTACGACGTCACGTACGAGAGGCGGAAGTCGTGGTTGAGGAGGAGGTACATCAGGATCGCCGAGGCGATCAGGATGGAGGCGGCGAAGGAGGCGTAGAGGCGGCGCCCGAGCGCAACGGCGGCCTCGTAGGGCGCGCCGCCGGCCGGCTGGAGCGAGAGGGCGCGGGCGTAGGCCGCGACCGTCGAGAGGCCGGCGAGGAGCGCGAACCAGAGGGAGAGGGTGCCGGGGACGTATCCGAGGGCGGGCATCAGGACTTCACCGTGACGTTCGAGCCGTAGTGCTTCTCGGTCTCCTCGCCCTGGTACTTGGAGGGGCACTTCACGAGGAGCTTCTCGGCGTGAAAGCTCCCCTCGCGGTACTTCCCGATGGCGACGATGGAGACCGCGTCCTCGAAGTTGGCGGGCTTGACGTCGCGGTAGGCGACGGGGAGGACCTTCTTCGAGGCGGGGTCGACGAGGTTGAAGTGGAGGGTCTTCGCGGCCGTGTCGTAGCGGGCGGAGCCCTTCTCGAGGCCGCCCATCACCTGGCAGACGCGGGGCGAGGAGAGGGCCTCGTCGAACGTGACGTACGGGGTCATCGACGAGGAGAAGGTCGTCAGGCCGAGGACGAGGAAGCCGAGGATGAGGGCGGCTCCGGCCCAGTAGGCTTTCTTCACGACGGGTCCTCCGGGTTCTGCCGCGCGATCGCAGCGCGGACCTTGCGGTCGAGGTGGACGAGGTACCCGAGGATCCCCGCCCAGATGATGATGTTCACGGCGGCGACGTAGAACAGCGCGCCGTGCGAGACGGCGACGGTCGGAGCGTCGGGAGTCATGCTTCGGAACCTCCGGCCGCCCTCTCCTCGAGGCGGCGGACGAGCCGCGCCGCCTTGACGTCGAGGGCGTACATCCAGGCGAAGAGCGCGGTGAAGAGGGACATCGACGAGAAGAAGACGAGCTTGATGTCGCGCGACATCTCGACCCGCCCGCGCGCGTTGATCACGGTGTCGGGGTGGAGCGAGGCGTACATCCGCGGGACGGCGAACATGAGGAACGGCACGGTGACGAACGCGACGAGGGCGTAGGCGGCCGAGAGGGTCGCCCGCCGCTCCGGCTCCTCGATGGCCTGCCTCAGTCCGAGGTAGGCGCCGTACACGAGGAGGAGGAGGACGATCGAGGTCTCGCGAGGGTCCCAGTTCCAGTACGAGTTCCACATCACCTTCGCGAAGATCGAGCCCGTCACCGTCGCGAGGAAGCAGAAGAGAAGGCCGAGCCGGGCGGCGGAGGCGGCGGCGTCGTCCCGCTCGATCCTGCGGGTCTTCAGGTAGAAGGCCGAGTGGATCGCGGCGAGGAGGAAGGCCAGGGCGGAGATCCAGGCCATGGGGACGTGGAAGAAGACGATGCGGGAAGACTCGCCCACGAAGTTCTCCGCGGGGTGGGCGTAGAGGAACGCGGCCCAGAGGACTACGGTCATTCCGACGCCCAGGACGACCTTCCCGGCGGTGCCGAGAACCTGCATCGGCCGGGATGATAAGGGAGCGGAGCCCGATACCGGACCTTTTCGGGGCCGGATTCGGAACGGCTTCCGAACGGATCCCGAACGGGCGCTGGATTCGGCGGGGGCTCCGCCCCTCCTACTCGCGCCAGACGGCGTCGAAGAGGAGGAACGAGGCGGTCACCATGAGGCCGTCGAAGGCGAAGAGGAGCCTCACGGCGTCGAGGCCGGCGGCGAGCTCCGGCTCCGTGGCGGCGACGCGCGTCCCGGTGACGGCGGCGACGAGCGGGGGAAGGAGGAGGGGCGTGGCGAGGACGGCGAAGAGCGCCCCCTTGGCGGACGTCTTCGCGACGATGGCGGCGACGAAGGTCGAGGCCGAGGCGAGGCCGGCGGCGCCGAGGGCGAGGACGGCGAGGAAGAGCCCCGGCGACGCGATCTCGAAGGACATCAGGCCGAGGAAGAGCGGAACGACGAGCGCCATGACGACCGCGAGGAGGGCGAGGTTCGCGAGGAGCTTGCCGAGGTAGACGGCGGCCGGCGGGGCGGAGAGCCGGAGGGCCGCGGCCGTGCCCGTTTCCTCCTCGTGGACGAAGGCCCGAGAGAGGCCCGTCATCGCGGAGAAGAAGAGGACGACCCAGAGGAGGACGGAGTTGACGACGGGGCGGTCCTCGAGGGCGAGCTTCGTCGGGCCGACCGCGTACCCCACGAGGACGAGGACGGAGAAGGCGAAGAGGAGGAGGGCGTTCAGCGCGACGCGCGTCCGCCACTCGGCCCTGAGGTCCTTGAAGAAGACCGCGGCCGCCGCCCGGAGGATCAAAGGGTCACCCGCTCGTCGGCGAGGGCGAGCTCGGCCGGGTCGTTCGTGGCGAGGACGACGCTCCCGCGCGCGCGCTGGGCGACGACGATCTCCGCGACGGCCCGGTGCCCCGCCTCGTCGAGGTTCGAGCCGGGCTCGTCGAGGAAGAGGACCGCTGGGTCGGAGAGGACGGCGTAGGCGAGCTTGACCCGCTGGCGCTGGCCGGTCGAGAGGAAGCGGGTCCGGGTCGCCCGGAGGCGCTTCGGGTCGAGGCCGACGGCGGCGATCCGCTCCTCCGCCCCGGCCCGGGGGATCGGACGTCCTGCGACGCGGGCGAAGAACTCGAGGTTCTCGGCCGGCGTCAGCTCGCCGTAGAGGGAGAGGTCGGGGGCGCACCAGCCGATCCGCCCGTGCGCCTCGCGGACGGGAAGGCGCACTCCCCCCTCCTCGAGCCAGGCGCTCCCGGAGGAGGGACGGATCAGGCCGACGAGCGTCTTGACGAGCGTCGTCTTCCCCGAGCCGTTCGCGCCGGCGATCCCGAGGACGCGACCGGGCTCCGTGGCGAACGAGAGGGGCCCGAAGATCCGGCGGGGCCCGAACGATCGGCAGAGCTTCTCGGCGACGAGGCGCACGGCCGCGGAGGATACAGGGGGGCGCGGGTCGTGGAGAATCGGCGTGTGCGCGGCCTCCTCCTCGGCTTCCCCCTCTTCGTCCTGATCGCCCTCTGGCGCGCGACGCTTCGGATCCGCCTCGTCGGGCGCGAGCACCGCGAGGCGATCGAGCGCTCGGGCCGGCCCGTGCTCCACGCGATCTGGCACCAGCGGATGGTGGCGGGGATCCTTCGCTTCCCGTACCGGGGAGTCGTCACGATGGCGTCCCGGAGCCGCGACGGCGACGTCATCGCCGGCTTCCTGTTCTGGTGGGGCTATCGCGCCGTCCGCGGCTCCTCGTCGCGCGGCGGGGGCGAGGCCCTCTCCGAGATGGTCGACGCGCTGAGGGGGACGACGCGCTGGGCGGCGCTGACGCCCGACGGCCCGCGCGGCCCCGCGAGGCGCTGCAAGACGGGGATCCTCCGCCTCGCGGAGGCCGTCGACGCCCCGATCCTGCCCGTCGGGGCCTCGTCGGCCCGGCCGAGGTTCCTCCGCTCCTGGGACCGCTACCTCCTCCCGATGCCGTTCTCGCGCTGCGCCGTCGTATTCGGCGAGGGGCTCCGACGGGCGGAGGGGGAGGGCGACGAGGCGTTCCTCGCGCGCGTGGACGCCGCGATCGACGCGATGACGGACGAGGCCGACCGGCTCTGCGGCGTCACGGGTGCGCCGCGGGAGCGGGAGCCGAGGAAGAAGGAGGTGACCCCGTGACGACCCTCCCGGTGACCCTCGACGACGTGAAGGCGGCCGCCGCGCGGATCGCGGGGCACGTCCACCGGACGCCGGTCCTGACCTCGCGGACCGCCGACGCCGTCACGGGCGCGCGGCTCTTCTTCAAGTGCGAGACGTTCCAGCGCGTCGGGGCGTTCAAGGCCCGGGGGGCCTTCTCGCGGCTGACGCTCCTCTCTCCGGAGGAGAGGAGGCGGGGCGTCGTCGCCTTCTCCTCGGGGAACCACGCGCAGGCCGTGGCGCTCGCCGCTCGAGACCTCGGCGCCTCCGCGACGATCGTCATGCCGCACGACGCCCCGGCCCTGAAGCTCGCGGCGACGCGGGGCTACGGCGCCGAGGTGATCCTCTACGACCGGCGGGAGGAAGACCGCGAGGCGATCGCCCGGCGGCTCGTCGAAGAGAAGGGGATGGTCCTCGTGCCGCCGTTCGACGACGAGGCGGTCATCGCGGGGCAGGGGACGGCCGCCCTCGAGCTCCTCGAGGAGGCGCCCGGCCTCGACGCGGTCCTGACGCCGGTCGGCGGCGCGGGCCTCCTCGCCGGGACGGCCGTCGCCGCCACCGGCCTGCGACCCGGCATCCGCGTCCTCGGCGTCGAGCCGGAGGCGGGGGACGACGTCGCACGATCGCTCCGGGAGGGGCGGCGCGTGAGGATCGACGTCCCCGACACGATCGCCGACTCGCTCCAGACGACCTGCGTCGGCGAGCGGAACCTCGCGATCCTGTCGAGGCTCGTCGAGGGGGTCCTCACCGTGAGCGACCTCGAGCTGCGCAAGGCGATGGCCTTCCTCTTCTCGCGGATGAAGCTCGTCGTGGAGCCGGGCGGGTCGGCCGCGGCCGCGGCGCTCCTCGCGGGGAAGGTGCCGGGCGTCGCGGGGAAGCGCGTCGGCGTCGTCCTCTCCGGCGGGAACGTCGACGCGGCGCGCTTCGCCGAGCTCGTCCCGGGCCTTCCGGCCTGAGCGTCAGCGCGAGAAGGAGACTCCGAGCGAGACGAGGAGGTAGCCGCCCCCGACGCCGTAGCCGTCCGCGGCGAGGTCGGAGACTGCGGTCGGCTCGAAGAAGAACCAGCGCGCGTCGAGGTGGACCGAGCTTCGCCGCGAGGGGCGGAAGTCGATCCCCGCCCCCGCGTGCATCGCGAACTGGGCCTCCGTCGCCTTCTGCGTCGTCGCGTTCCGGCCCGCCGGCTTCGTCTGGACGACGTGGAGGCCCGCGCCGGCCAGGAGGTACGGCTGCACCCGCGTGCGCGGAAGGAAGTAGAGGAGACCGGTGCCGGTGACCGGGACGTCGAGGACGTCGAGGAGCGGACCGCCGGCGTCGCCGAGGGTCTCCCGCCGGTAGGCGACGCCTCCTTCGAGGGCGAGCGAGCCCGTCATCCGGTATCGGAGGAAGAGGCCGCCCCCGGCGGTGACGCCCTCGGCCGACTCGCCGCTCGAGGCCGAGAGGCGGGCGCCGAAGGCGAGGCCGGGATCGGACCACGACTGCGCCGCTGCGGGCGCGGCGAGCGCGGCGAGCACGAGCGCCGGGGCGAGGAAGAGAGGCCTCACGACGGCGCGATAGTAAGGGACCGCACCCCCGCCGCGATCGTCGATAATCGCCCGAAGTGAGCCGCAAGAAGAGCTGGCAGGAAGACCTCATCCCGGTCGCCGTCGCGATCCTCGGGCAGTTCGCGCTGCTCCGGTTCGTCGACTGGGCCCGGGCCAACGTCGCGACGCAGGAGATCGCGCGCGACTGGGTCGCCCACGACTTCTACTTCGCTCCGCAGATCGCCAGCGTCCTCATCCTGCTCCTCCTCGGCCGCGCCTTCCGGAGCCTCCTCCACGAACAGGGGGTCCTGCTCGGCGACTTCCTGAAGTCGTCGATCCTCGTCCTGCTCGTCCTCTTCCTCGTCGTCGTCGGCGTCCACCTCGACCAGATCCTCGCCCTCGCCGGCCGGTTCTCCCCTCCCGCGGCCGAGATCGCGGGATACCTCCGGAAGGCGCCGGTCTACGCGCTCCTCGCGCGCTTCAGCATCGTGCGCCTCGCGATCGACCTCGTCGCCGTCGGCCTCTTTCTCCTGACGCTCCGCGCCTCGCGCCCGAAGAACCCGGACCTCCTCGCGGCCGGGGAAGCCCTCCGGACGCGCGACTTCAGCCGCGCGGGCGAGCTCTTCCTGAAGGCCGGCGACGTCGCGAAGGCCAAGGGCGCCTTCCGGAAGGGAGGCCTCCCCGCGCGGGTCGCCGCGCTCGAGATGCGGCAGGGGAACGCCCGCGCCGCGGCCGGGCTGTGGGAGGAGGCCGGAGACGCCTTCGCCTGGGAGGCCTCGAAGGCCTGGGAGGCGGCGGGGGACGCCGGGAACGCGCTGACGGCGCGGGGGCGC
>JBDIBE010000103.1:0-9836 GCA_039812785.1 Thermoanaerobaculia bacterium
GACGGCGCCGACGGCGCCCGGCGCCCCGCTCCCGTCCCGGGCCCGCCGCGCCGCGGTCCCGCTCGCCGCCTTCCTCCTCGGAGTCCTCGCGACGGCGCCCTTCCTCGGGACGAAGCGACGCGCCGTCGGGCCGGCGGCCGGCGTCGCACAGCCCTCGGGCTTCCGCCAGCTGACGTTCCTCGCCGGCGGAGAGATGGCCCCCGCGCTCTCGCCCGACGGCGAGAGCCTCCTCTACGTGAAGGAGATCGGCGGTCAGCGCGACGTGTTCCTGCAGCGGGTGGGGGGAACGAACCCCGTGAACCTCACGGCCGGATGCAGGGCCGACGACGACGAGCCGGCCTTCTCGCCCGACGGCCGGCGGATCGCCTACCGCTCGGAGTGTGCCGGCGGCGGGATCTTCGTCATGGGCGCGACGGGCGAGTCGCGGCGGAAGGTCACCGACGAGGGCTACAACCCGGCCTTCTCCCCGGACGGCCGTGAGCTCGCGATCGCCGGCGAGAAGCTCCGGAGCCCGTTCGCACGGACCACGACGAGCCCGCTCCGGGCGGTGAAGATCGAGACCGGGGAGCGGCGGCTCCTCTCCGCCCACGACGCCGTCGAGCCGAGCTGGTCGCCGGACGGCAGGAGGGTCGCCTTCTGGGGCCTCGACGACGCCACGTCCGCCCGGGACGTCTTCACCGTCTCCGCCGACGGCTCGCAGTCCGACGCCGCCGCGGCCGTGCGGGTCCTGAACGACCCGCACGTCGACTGGAGCCCGAAGTGGTCCGGGGACGGCCGCTCCCTCTTCTTCGCGAGCTCGAGAGGGGGGACGATGAACCTCTGGCGGATCGCCCTCGACCCGGCGTCCGGCCGCCCGCTCGGCGCGCCGGAGCCGGTCACGGCGCCCTCGAGCTGGGCGGGCTACCTCGCGGTGTCGGCGAACGGCCGGCGCGTCGCGTTCGTCGACCGCAACGTCCGCACGACGATCCGCATCGCTCCCTTCGACCCCGTCTCCGGCAGGCTCGCCGGAGCTCCCTCCGAGGCCCCGCTCGGGACGGTCGAAGCCAACGGCCCCGTCTCCCTCTCCCCGGACGGCGCCACGCTGCTCTTCGACGACTCCGGGTTCCCCCAGCGCCTCGTCCTCGTCGAGCCCGGCGGAGCGATGCGCCAGCTCACCGAAGGGACGCACCGCGACCGACAGGGCGCGTTCTCCCCCGACGGGGCCTGGATCGCGTTCCAGACCGACCGCTGGCCGGGAAAGCTGGCCCTCGTCCGGCAGGACGGCAGCGGGCTCACCGAGGTCCTGCCCGGGCGGACGACGAGCGTCTTCAACCCGTACTGGTCCCCCGACGGCCGATGGATCGTCGCGGGGAACACGGACGCGGACGGCCCGTTCGTGCTGGAGGTCGCGGACGGGAAGGCCGTCGGCGATCCGCAGTTCCTGGCGCCGCTCGGCGAGGCCGGCCTCGACTTCTGGCCCTCCTCGTTCTCTCCCGACGGGCGCCGGATCGCCGGCGCGCTCTACTCGGCGGCCGCCAACCCGGTGGGGGGAGCCGTCTACAGCCTCGGGGAGCGTTCCTACAGGCGGATCCCGACGGGCGACGCCGGCACGCTCCTCTTCCTGCCGGACGGCCGCCGGCTCCTCCTCGTGAGCGCGCGCGAGATCCGGCTCTTCGACCTCGAGGGCGGCGGAGCCCGGACGCTCGTCACGGCCCCGAAGGGGGGAGAGATCGGCGCGGCCTCCCTCTCGCGGGACGGCCGCCACCTCGCCTGGCACGAGAGCACCGACGAGTCGGACATCTGGCTCGCCGAGTTCGAGGAAAGGTGACGCTCGCGCCCGGCGGAGGCTTCGATCGCCGGGAAGGACGAACCAGGGGTCCGGTCAGCCCCGCGCCGGCTCCTCCTCCCCGTTCTCCGGCACGGGCTCCGGGACGATGCGCCAGATGTCGCGGGCGTAGTCGCGGATGGAGCGGTCGGAGGAGAAGAACCCCATCCGGGCCGTGTTCAGGATCGACGCGCGCGTCCAGCCCTCCGCGTCGCGCCAGGCGTCCCCGACGCGCCCCTGCGCCTCCACGTAGGCGCGGTAGTCGGCGAGGACGAAGAACGGGTCGTGCGAGAGGAGGCCGTCGACGAGAGGCCGGAAGAGCCCGGCGTCGCCGCGCGAGAACTCCCCCGAACCGATCGCGCCGAGAGCGTCCGCGAGCTCCGGGTCCGCGTCGCGGCACGCGGACGGCCGGTACCCCTCGCGCTTCAGCCGCTCCACCTCGTCGACCGCGAGGCCGAAGAGGAAGAAGTTCTCCGCCCCGACGGCGTCGCGGATCTCGACGTTCGCCCCGTCGAGGGTTCCGATCGTGAGCGCCCCGTTCAGGGCGAGCTTCATGTTGCCCGTGCCCGAGGCCTCCTTCCCGGCCGTCGAGATCTGCTCGGAGAGGTCGGCGCCGGCGAAGATCGGGAGGCTGTTCTTGACGTTGTAGTCGGGCCAGAAGACGACGCTGAGCCGGCCCCGCATCGCCGGATCGCCGTTGACGACCTCGGCGACGGAGTGGACGAGCTTGATCACCCGCCTGGCCGTCGCGTAGCCCGGCGCCGCCTTCCCGGCGAAGAGGACGGTCCGCGGCGGGGCGTCGAGCCCGGGATCGCGCTTCAGCCGCCGGTAGAGCGTCACGACGTGGAGGACGTTCAGGTGCTGGCGCTTGTACTCGTGGATCCGCTTCACCTGGACGTCCATGAGCGCGGCCGGGTCCGCCGAGACGCCCGCCCTCCGCCGCACGTCCGCGACGAGGGCCGCGCGGTTCGCCGCCTTCACCGCCCGCCACGCCGCGCGGAAGCTCGCGTCCTCGGCGAGCGGCTCGAGCCGCCGCAGCTCGTCGAGGTCGCGCACCCACCCGTCGCCGATCGCCTCCGTGACGAGGCGCGTCAGGCCGGGATTGGCGAGCGCGACGAAGCGGCGGGGCGTCACGCCGTTCGTGACGTTCCGGAACTTCTCCGGCCAGATCGTCGCGAAGTCGCGCATCACGTCCCTGCGGAGGAGCTCGGAGTGGAGCGCCGCGACGCCGTTGATCGCGTGGCTCCCGACGGCCGCGAGGTGCGCCATCCGGACGGAACGGGGCCCCGACTCGTCGATGAGCGACAGGCGCGAGACGAGCCCGTCGTCGCCCGGGTGCGCCCTCCTCACGTCGTCGAGGAAGCGCCGGTTGATCTCGAAGACGATCTCGAGGTGCCGCGGGAGCGTCCGGCCGAAGAGCTCCAGGGGCCACTTCTCGAGGGCCTCGGGGAGGAGGGTGTGGTTCGTGTAGGCGAAGGTCTTCCGGGTGATCTCCCACGCCTCCTCCCACCCCATGCCGCGCTCGTCGACGAGGAGGCGCATCAGCTCGGCGACCGCGATGGCCGGGTGGGTGTCGTTGAGCTGGACCGCCCACCGCGCGGCGAAGTCGGTCAGGTCCGGCGAGGCCTGGAGGTGGATCCGGATCATGTCCTGCAGCGAGCAGGAGACGAAGAAGTGCTGCTGCGAGAGGCGGAGCGCCTTCCCCGCCGCCGGCTCGTCGTTCGGGTAGAGGACCTTCGAGATCGTCTCGGAGGCGACCTTCTCCTCGACGGCCCCGTAGTAGTCGCCGACGTTGAACGCCGCGAAGTCGAACGACTCCGCCGCCTCGGCCTTGAAGAGGCGGAGGAGGTTCACGTTGCCGACGCGGTAGCCGACGACCGGCGTGTCGTAGGCGACGCCGCGGACGACGTGCCCGGGGACCCACCTCACGCGCCAGCGGCCGTCCCCGTCCGTGTACGTCTCCGTCCGCCCGCCCAGCTTCACGTCGAAGGCGATCTCGGGGCGCGCGATCTCCCACGGGTTTCCGTACTGGAGCCACTTGTCGGTCTTCTCGACCTGCCAGCCGTCGCGGATCTCCTGGTCGAAGATCCCGAACTCGTACCGGATCCCGTACCCGATCGCCGGGTACTGGAGCGTCGCGAGGGAATCCATGTAGCACGCGGCGAGGCGCCCGAGGCCGCCGTTCCCGAGCCCCGGCTCCTCCTCCTGCGCGAGGAGAGCCTCGAAGTCGAGGCCGAGCTCCGTGACCGCCTGCCGGACCTCGTCGAGGACGCCGAGGGCGACGAGGTTGTTCCCGAGGTGCGGGCCGAGGAGGAACTCGGCGGAGAGGTAGCCGACGGAGCGGCCTCGCGCGCGCATGTAGGTCTCCCCCGTCCGCATCCAGCTCCGGACGATCCGGTCCCGGACGGCGTGCGCGAGGGCGAGGTAGAGGTCGTTCCGCGTCGCGACGGCCGGGAACCGGCCGACGGCCGTCACCAGGCTGTCCCTCAGCTCCCTCTTCCAGCGATCGACACGGGAGCGGGACGAGCCGGGCTCCGCGGGGCGATCGCCGGGGACGTCTCGGTCCGACATCACGCGACCTCCGTTCGGCGCGGACGGACGCCTCCCCCGGGAGCCGCGGTCGACGCCTTCTCGACGAGCTGCCTCGATGCTATCGCACGGGGCGCGTCCGCGGGCCGCCCGTCCTACTCCGTCCCGTAGTCGACCTCGACCCGCCGCACCCTCCACGCCGAGAAAGCGAGGAGGGCGGCCGAGAAGAGGAGCGGCACGGGCACGGCGACCCAGGCCGGCAGGGGATCGCCGAGGACCGCGAGGAAGCTCTCCGGGACCTTCACGGGCGTCAGCGAGAGGAGGTAGTGGATCATCCCCAGCCGCTTGAGGACCTCGGGGAGGAGGAAGCTCACGTGCTCCCACCCCCAGAACGCGAGGGCCGGGACGACCGGGTTCTTCACCCACTGCCCGAACGCCAGGAAGACCGCGCCGTAGGCCGCGCAGGCGAGGATCGCGACGAGGACGTAGGCGAGCGCCCGGGCCCAGCCCCCGGACGACAGGTGCGCGAGCGCCGCGTGGCGGCCCGCGCCGGAGACGAGGACGAGGTAGGTGGCGGCCGACGTCGTGGCGAAGAGGGTCGCCGTCGCCGCGAGCGCGGCGAGGTACTTCCCGAGGAGGACGACCTCGCGCCTCACCGGGGCGAGGAGGAGGTGGTGAAGGGTCTTCGCCGTCTGCTCGCCTCGGACGAGGCCGCCGAAGACGAAGAGGCACCCGAAGAACGCCGTCCCCTGGAGGACGAGGTTCTGGAAGACGAAGGCGAAGGCACGCTCGGCCTGCGCCGGGGGAAGGGCCGAGCCGCGCACGACGAGCCCGGAGACCGAGAGGAGGAGCGGCGCGAGCGCGAAGAAGGCCGTCGCGCGTCCTTCCCGCGTCCGGGAGAGGCGCCCCAGCTCGAGGACGAAGACCGCCTTCAGCTGCCGGAGCCGGACGTCGCGGCCCATCAACCCTCCTCCCCCTCGATGAGGTAGCGGTAGACCGCCTTCACGTCGTCGTCGGCAGGGGTCACCGTCTCGACCTCGAGGCCGTCCGAGAGGACGGCGCCGTTGAGGGCGAGGAAGAAGCGGTCGGGCGTGCGGGTCCGCGCGAGGAGGCCGCCGCCGTCGTCGTGGAGCTCGACCTCGGTGACGAGGCCGTCCGCGAAGAGGCGCGAGGCGAGTGCGGACGGCCGGTCGCAGCGGACGAGGACCTGCATCGGCCGTTCGACGACCTCTTCCCGGAGGCCGTGCGACTCCCCTTCCGCGACGACGTACCCCGACTTCACGAGGACGACCCGGTCGGCGAGAAGGTCGACCTCGTGGAGGATGTGGCTCGACACGACGACGTGCTTCCCCTCGGACGCGAGCGTCCGGAAGAGCTCGAGAGCCTCGGCGCGGGCCATCGGGTCGAGGCCGTTCAGCGGCTCGTCGAGCAGGAGGACCTGCGGGTCGGGGGCGATCGCGGCCGCGAGGCGCAGGCGCTGCTTCATCCCCTTGCTGTAGCCCGCGGCCTTCCGGTCGGCCGCGCCGGCGAGGCCGACCCGCTCGAGGGCCCGCGCGGCGAGGGTCCGCGCCTCCTCCCGGCCGCCGCCGCGGAGCGAGAGGACCCCCTCGAGGAACGCGCGCCCCGTGACGCCGGGCGGGAACGCCTCGAAGCCGGTGCAGTAGCCGCAGAGCGAGAAGAGGCGCTCGGGGTCGTCCGGCGCCACGCCGAGGACGCGCACGCGGCCCCGCGTCGGCCGGATGAGGCCGGTCGCGAGGTTCATGAGGGTCGTCTTGCCCGAGCCGTTCGGGCCGACGAGGCCGGTGATCCCGGGAGGGATCGAGAGCGTGACGCGGTCGACGCCGAGGACCTCCCCGTAGAACTTCGAGACCTCCTCGAAGACGACGAGGTCCTTCTCGGCGCTCACCGCACGACCTCGAAGGCCCGGAGCTTCCGCCGCAGCAGGACGACCGCGACGGCCGTCGTGGCGAGGAGGCTCGCCCAGGCGCCGCCGAGCGGGAGCCGCGTCCGGAGCGGGACGTCGAAGAGCCCCTCGAGGACGCGGCCCCAGGCGAGGGCGAGGTTGAGGGCGTCGCCCCACGACACGTCGAGGACCTCGTTGGCGGCCTGCCCGAGGACGGCCGGGACTACGCCGAGGGCGAAGAGGAGCCCGCGGGCGACGGAGCGGTGGCGAACCCACGCCGAGACGGCCATCGAGACGAGCGAGAGGAAGACGACGAGGAGGAGCGACCCGAGGAGGATCGCCCCGGCGATGCTCGCGTTCTCCGAGAGCCAGGGGCCTTCGGCGAGGGACGCCTGGAGGACGAAGACGAGGAGGAGCGGGGCCCAGGTGATCGCCGAGAGGAGGGCCGCCAGGACGAGGAGCTTGCCGGCCACGTACTGCCATCGCGAGAGCGGCCGCGAGAGGTAGAGCGGCAGCGCGCCGTTGACGAGGTCGGGCGAGACGAGCGAGGGACCGACGAGGAGCGCGAGGCCGAAGGCGAAGTACGACTGCGTCAGGAGGAGCCAGCCGAAGAAGCGGCCGTCGATCGGGATCGGGATCCCGTTCGCGGCCGGCGTGTTCGCGAGCGCGGCGACGTTGTGCTTCAGCCACACGAGGACGAGCGCCCCGAGCGGGACGACGAAGGAGAGCGAGAACGCGCCGACGACGAGCTTCGCCGAGAACGCCTCCTTCCACGCGTAGCGCGGGAGGACGAGGAGGCGCGCGAGGTCCGACGTCGGCGTTCCCTCGAAGGGGCGGAAGCGGCGCGAGCGGACGGTCACGCGCCGTTCTCCATCGCCCTGAGGAAGATCTCCTCGAGAGAGTCGCGCTGGTAGGCGAGATGGCGGATCTGGACCCCCTTCTCGCCCGCGAGCCGGTAGAGGTCGCGCGGGCCCGTCCCCTCGGGGAGGACGACCTTGAGCCTTCGCCGGATCCCCGGCGCCACGGTGCAGCCGAGCGCGGCGAGCGCCTCGGCGAAGTCGCCGCTCCCGCCCGCGGCCTCGAGCTCGACGAGGCGGCGGTTCGCGCGCCGCTCGGCGTCGAGGTCGCAGAGCGCCGCGACCCGCCCGTCCCTCAGGATGAGCACCTCGTCGCAGCACTCCTCCACGTCGCGCAGGAGGTGCGACGAGAGGATCACGCGGATCTCCCCACCCTCGCGGATCTCGCGGATCAGCCGGAGCATCCGCTGGCGGGCCGGCGGGTCGAGGCCGTTCGTCGGCTCGTCGAGGAAGAGGACGCGCGGCCCGTGGGCGATCGCCTGCGCGAGCTTGGCGAGCTGCTTCATCCCGAGCGAGTAGGTCTCGACGTTCCTGTAGCGGACCTCGCCGAGGCCGACGGCGAAGAGCGCCTCGTGGGCCCGCTCGAGCGCCTCGGCGCGCGGCAGGCCCGAGAGCTCGGCGAACATCGCGACCGTGCGGACGCCGGAGATGCCGGCGACGAAGGCGTCGTTCTCGGGCATGTAGCCGACCGCGCGGCGCACCTCGCGGCTCTCCTTCACGACGTCGAGGCCCGCGAGGCGGGCCGTGCCCGACGACGGTCGGAAGAAGCCGAGGAGGGTGTGGAGGAGCGTCGTCTTCCCCGCCCCGTTCGGGCCGAGGAGGCCGATGGAGCGGCCGGCGAGGGCGCCCCGGAGGTCCCGGAGCACGTCTCGCCGGCCGAGCTTCACCGAGAGGCCGTCGAGCTCGAGGAAGGCGGTCACCGGCCTCCGCTCGCGGGCGGGTTCAGGGCGGCTCCGGCGGCGACGAGCGAGCCGAGTTCGCTCAGGCCGGCGCCGCTCGAGCCGAAGACGATGCGAGACGGCTCGGCCCACGCCCACGCGAGGCTCGCGCCCGAATTCGAGAGGTCCGAGGCGGCCGAGCCGGGGGCGGCGCCGACGGCTTTCGCGAGGGCGCCGAGCGCTCCGCCGACGTCCTGGAAGGCGAGCATCGAGAAGTCGAGCGGGCCGTCCTTCGGGAGGAGGGCGAGGAGCTTCGGAGAGGTCAGGAGCGTGTCGCCCGAGGCGTGCGCCTCGGCCGCGCGGACGAGGAGCGCCTTCTCGGGCGCCGCGACGAGGTAGCCGTCCACGAACGCGTACTGTAGACGAGAGGGCGACGAGCCCGTCACGAGAGAGTGGACCGTCAGGCCCGAGACCGTCTCCGTGACGAGCGACAGGCCCGGCCTCCCGGCCTTGCGGGCCTCGGCGTCGCCGACGGAGACGAGCCGGGCGATCGTGGCCTGCAGGCGCGCCGGGTCGTAGACCTCGACGACGAGCTTCAGCGCCGGAGTCGGGAGGATCGGCCCGTCGACAGCGAAGGCGAGGTCGCCCCCGATCGCGGCGGCGAGGTCGTCCCGCAGGCGGAACCCGAGCTTCGCCTCGGCCTCGCCGAGCTTCGCCGGGAAGTCGGGCTGTCCGGCCGCGAGCATCGCGAAGAGGTCGTCGACGAGGAGCGCCGGCTCCTTCGTCACGACGGCGATCGCCCCGGTGGCGCCGGAAGATACGAAGGAGAGCGCGCCCATCGGGGCGGGCGGGGCGATCCAGGCCGCCATCCCGCGGCGCTCGGCGCCGAAGGTGAGCGCGGCCCGGCCGCTCGAGGACCCCGCCTCGACGCGGTGCTCGACGATCAGGTGCTCGACGTCGGCGAGGCCGCTCGCCCGGAGGAAGGCGCTGGAGCCGTCGCCCGTCTCCGCGGCGGCGCGGGCGAGGAGCGACTTCGCGTCGACGCCGACGAGGAGGTCGACGCCGTCCCGGTAGGCCTCGGCGAGGCGCGCGTGGAACGAGCCGCCGCGGAACGCGCCGGGAGCGGCGAAGGACGCCTCGAGGCGCGCGAGCGACTCTCCGTTCGGCGCCGCCGCGAGGAAGCCGTCCCGGAGCCAGAGGTTGAGCGCGTCGGGCTTCGCCTCGGCGGCGCTCGAGACGAGGAGAACCTTGCCGGCGGCGCCGGCGCGGGCGATCTCGGCCTCGACGAACTCGCGGAAGCCGGGCTTGACGACCGTCGTCAGCGCGATCGGCGCGCCGGGGTGGCCGGAGGCGTCCGTCGCGATCCCGACCGCCACCTCGTCGCCGAGGTAGGAGCCCCAGGCGCGGAGCGCGTCGAGGACCTCCTTCACCTCGGCCTGCCGCTCGGCGGCGCCGGGCCCCTCGTTCCACCAGGAGGCGAGGACGGGGTTCGCGGCGAGGCGCGGCGCGAGGGCGTCGTAGAAGTCGGCCACGGTGCCGGAGACGTTCGGGAGGGCGGCGTAGACGACGGTGCCGTCGGGCATCGCGTCGAGGAGGTGCGTCGACGTCCGCCCCCGCCAGGAGGCGGGCGAGGCGGCGAGGGCCTGCCGCACGCGCGCGACCTCGCCGGCGAGCTCGAGGAGCGTCGCGCGATCGCGGCTCCAGCCGAACTCCTCCTCGAGAGAGACCTGCCCGGGGGCGCCCTTCGTGGCGGCCTGGTCGCCTCCGTGGAGGACCTTCTCGCCCTCTCCGTCGTCGACGTGGACCTCGCCCTCGAGGACGGAGACGCGGGTCCCCTTCGCTCCCTTCGCGACGGAGAAGAGCGT
>JBDIBE010000104.1:0-9736 GCA_039812785.1 Thermoanaerobaculia bacterium
AGACGGACGACGGCCCGAGGCGGACGGCGTCGGCGAGGAAGGCGGAGAGGCTCCCGCGGTCTCTCTCCGCCGCGAACCGGCCCGCGAAGCCCCCCGCGAGGAGGGCCGAGAGGAGGACGTGGAGGAGTCCCGCCGCGAGGAGGCCGCCGAGCGGCCCGGAGAGGCGCGGCGCCTCGGCGAGGAGGAGGTCGCCCCGCTCGAGGGCGTCGAGCCGGGCGCGGTCGCCGAGGAGCCCCGGCTCCGCGCGGAGGAGGTGGGCGCCGGCGACGAGGTCCCACCCTTTCGCGAGGACGTCCGCGGCCGGGCGGGAGTCGAGGAGGTCGTGGAGGCGAGAGGCGAGCGGCGCCACGACGACGACGGCGAGCGCCGCGTTGAGCGCGAGGGCGAGGAGCAGGGCCTTCCAGGTCACGAGCGCGGCGGCGACGCCGCGCGCCCAGAGGACGGGGAGGGCGTCTCCCTTCACGGGGCGCCTCCCGGCGCGAGCGCGAGGAGCGAGAAGAGCTCGAGGAGGTTCTGCGCGAGGAAGCGGAGCCGGTGGCTCCACGCGCGCGCGGCGGTCGGGTCGGGGTCCGTGCGGAGGCCGTCGTTCAGCCGGTTCACGTCGAGGAGGCAGGCCCGCTTCGGGTCGACCGTCGCCGAGAGGAGGCGCGGCCCCGTCGCCCGGTAGCGGACCCACTCGCCCCGTCCGTCCCAGCGGCGCGTCACGACGCGCCCCCCCGCGAAGCGAAGCTCGACCTCGACGGGCCACGCGACCTCGCCGAGACGCCGGACGACGACGGTCGAGGCCCACCCGGCCGGCGCGGCGGGGGCCGTCGTGACGCGCGCGACGGCGTAGTCGACGGCGCCGGGCGACGACCAGCCGCGCGCGAGGAGGTCCCGCGCCTCCGGCCCCGCGACCTCCCCGACGACGCCGAGGAGGTCGGCCGTCGAGGGGTGGCGGAAGGCGAAGCGGCGGGCGTATTCCTTCAGGGCGGCGAAGAGGGGCCGTTCGCCCGTCGTCCGCGCGACGGACTCGAGAAGGAGCGCCGTGCGCGAGTAGGCCGTCGCGCGCATCGAGGCCTCGTCGAGCGCCGCCCACGTCGGGCGCAGCGCCGGGTCGGAACGCGCGAAGGCGGCCTGGTCGAGCGCGTCCTGCGAGTCCCCCTCGGGGAGCGGGCGCGGGAGGGAGAGCGCGAGGGGGACGCCGAACGGCTCGACCACGGCGCGGGGCGTCCCGAGGATCCTCGTCGCCGCCCGTGCCGAAAGCCAGCTCGCGAGCCCCTCGTCGAGGTGCGCCTCGTCCGTCTCGTCGGTCGCGACGACGCCCTGGAACCACTGGTGCGCGAGCTCGTGGAGCGTCAGGTAGCCGGGCTCGCCGGAGGCGGAAGGCTCGAGCCAGGTCGTCCCGCCCGTGAAGAGAGTCGGGTACTCCATCGCTTCGGCCCCCGAGCCGCTCGGCGGGTCGACGATCGAGAGGACCGGATACGGGTACGGGAAGAGCCAATCGCCGTAGAGGGCGAGCCCTTCGCGGGCAGCGCGCAGGTAGCGCTCGCGGGAGAGCCGGTGGTCGGGCTGGAGGAAGAGGAGGACGTCGACGGGAGGGAGCCCCTTCGGCGCGACCCGTTCCCTGCGCACCTCGAACCGCGGCGAGAAGGCGAACGCGAAGTCGTGGACGTCCGCGGCCCGCGCGTGGAGCCGGAGCCCCTCCTCCCCGGCCTCCTCGCCCGCGACGACGCCCGTCACGGCGACCTTCCCCTTCACCTCGGCCGGGAGGGAGAGCGTCACGTCGTAGTCGCCGAAGTCGGCGAAGAACTCCGTCGTCGCGTCGAAGGGGCGGCCGCGCCACCCGGCGTCCGTCGCCTTCGCGAGCTTCGGGAACCACTGGCCCGCGAAGACGAAGTCGTCCTTCCAGCCGGTCCGGAGGACGCCGCGCGGCAGGCGCGACTCGAAGTCGATCTCGAGGACGACCGAGCCGCCGGGCGGGACGGCGAACGGGAGCGGGACCCGCGCGAGAGTCCTGTCCTCGGGGTTGTCGTTCTCCTCCAGGGAGAACGAGACGCTCCGGGTCAGGTCCGCGCCCCCCGGCAGGGCGACCCGCTTCAGGTCGCACCCGCCGAGGCCGGACGGGCCGGCGGGGGGCGGCAGCCCGCGGAAGAGCGTGGAGCGGACGTCCCGGAAGCCGTTCAGGTAGAGGTGGAGGAGGACGTCGGAGTAGGAGCGCGACGTCCGGTTCACGAAGGTGACCGTCTCGCGGCCCGCGAGCGCCTTCCGCTCCGGGTCCCAGGAGGCCTCGATCCGGTAGGAGGCGACGGGAGGGACGCGCGGTCCGCCGAGGGCGGGCGAGGCGCCGAGGAGCGCCAGCCCGAGGAGCGCCGCGGCCCGTTTCACGGCGCGGATGCTAGCAGGGCCCGGCGGCCCCTCCGGCCTCTAGAATCGGGGGGTGAAGCTCCCCGAGACGGCCGCGGCGGCCGGCGAGCGCGCGGCGGCCCTGCGCGCCGAGCTCCGCCGCCACGAGCACCTCTACTACGTCCTCGCCCGCCCCGAGGTGAGCGACGCCGAGTACGACGCCCTCTCCCGCGAGCTCCTCGCGATCGAGGAGCGCTGGCCCGAGCTCGTCACCCCCGACTCGCCGACGCGCCGCGTCGGCGGCGCCCCGGTCGACGACCTCCCGAACGTCCGCCACGAGGTGCCCCTCCTCTCCCTCGAGAACGCGTACTCCGAGGAGGAGCTGGACGCCTGGCTGGCCCGCGTGACCGACCGGCTCGACGGCCGCCTCCCCGACGTCGTCTGCGAGCTGAAGATCGACGGCCTCTCCGTCTCCCTCGTCTACGAGGACGGCGTCCTCGTCCGCGGCGCGACGCGCGGCGACGGGACGACAGGGGAGGACGTCACGCCGAACGTGAGGACGATCCGCGCCCTCCCGCTCCGGCTTCCCGAGGGCGCCCCGCGCCTCCTCGAGGTCCGCGGCGAGGTCTACCTCGGGAAGTCCTCCTTCCGGGCGCTCAACGCCGCGCGCGAGGAGGCGGGCGAGCCGCTCTTGGCGAACCCGAGGAACGCCGCGGCCGGCTCGCTCCGGCTCCTCGACTCGCGCGAGACGTCGCGCCGCCGCCTCTCCGTCTACCTCTACTCCGTCGCCCGATGGGAGGGGGCGGGCGCGCCCTCGACGCAGGAGGAGGCGCTCGCCGCGCTCGTCCGCCTCGGCCTCCCCGTCAACCCGCACCATGCCGTCGCGCGGAGCGCAGCGGAGGTGAAGGCCTTCCTCGCCGAATGGCGCGAGCAGCGCCACACGCTCGACCTCGAGACGGACGGCGCCGTCCTGAAGGTGAGCCCCGTCGCCGACCAGCAGCGGCTCGGCGCGACGGCGAAGTTCCCCCGCTGGGCCCTCGCCTACAAGTTCCCGGCCGAGGAGGCGACGACGCGGGTGACGCGGATCGTCGTGCAGGTCGGACGGACGGGCGTCCTGACGCCGGTCGCCGAGTTCGAGCCCGTCCTCCTCGCCGGGACGACCGTCCGCCGCGCGACGCTCCACAACTACGAGGACCTCTCGCGGAAGGACGTCCGCGTCGGCGACACCGTCGCCGTCGAGAAGGCGGGGGACGTCATCCCGAAGGTGACCCGCGTCCTCCTCGACGAGAGGCCCGATGGCGCCGTTCCGTTCGAGATGCCCTCCGCCTGCCCCGAGTGCGGCGAGGCCGTCGTCCGCGAGGAGGGCGAGGTCGCCGTCCGGTGCGTGAGCGGCTCGTGCCCCGCGCAGCTGAAGGAGGCGATCCGCCACTACGTCGCGCGCCGCGCGATGGACGTCGAGGGGCTGGGCGACGAGCGGGTCGACCAGCTCCTCGCGGCCGGGCTGATCTCCGACGTCGCGGGGCTCTACGCCCTCCGCGCGGAAGACCTCGCGGCCCTCGAACGGTGGGGGGAGAAGTCGGCCGCGAACGTGCTGGCCGAGATCGAGCGGTCGAAGGTGGCGGGCCTCGGCCGGCTCCTCTTCGCCCTCGGCATCCGTCACGTGGGCGAGAAGACGGGGAAGGTCCTCGCGCGGCGGTTCCGGACGATGGACGCCCTCTCGGCGGCCGCGGAGGAGGAGCTGACCGCGGTGCCGGAGATCGGACCGGAGACCGCGAGCTCGGTGAAGGAGTGGCTCTCCCGCCCGGCGAACGCGCGCCTCCTCGGGAAACTCGCGGAGGCCGGGGTCCGTATGATCGAGCCGGAGGGGGCGCCCGCCCCCGGAGGGCCTCTGACCGGCATGACGTTCGTCCTGACCGGGACTCTCCCGCGGAGAACGCGGGAGGAGGCGACGGCGGCCATCGAGAGAGCCGGAGGCAAGGTGAGCGGAAGCGTTTCGAAGAAGACGGCCGCGGTCGTGGCCGGCGAGGAAGCCGGGTCGAAGCTGGAGAAGGCCCGCGCGCTCGGCGTGCCGGTCTGGTCGGAGGACGACCTCGACCGGGCGCTCGGGGGGAAGGCGTGAGCGCGGCCCCCCCGCGCGAGGCGCTCGTCCTCGTCGTCGACGACGACGCAGGGAGCCGGAAGGCGATGGCCCTGACGCTCGCGACGGACGGGCGGCGGGTCGAGGAGTTTCCCGACGCCGACTCGGCGCTCGCGCGCGCGGTCGACGACCCTTCCGTCGGCCTCGTCGTGACCGACCTGAAGATGCCGGGGAAGACCGGGATCGAGCTCGCGACGGAGCTCGCCGCGGCGCGCCCCGACGTCTCCGTCCTCCTCGTCACGGCCTTCGGCGACATCGACACGCTCCTGAAGGCGAAGGACCTCGGCACCGTCGACTACGTCGCCAAGCCGGTCGCGCGGGACGACCTGAGGCTCCGCGCCTCGGCGGCCCTCGGGCGGGCGCGGCAGGCGGGGGAGATCCGGCAGCTGCGCGAGCGGCTCGACAAGCGTTACGGCTTCGAGGCGATCGTCGGCGTCTCGCCCGCGATGGAGCGGGTCTTCGACGTCCTCCGGAAGGTCGCCCCGACGCGGATGAACGTCCTCATCACCGGCGAGTCGGGGACGGGGAAGGAGCTCGTGGCGAACGCGCTCCACCATAACTCCCCGCGCCGCCCGCGCGCCTTCGTCGCGCTCAACTGCGGCGCGATCCCGAAGGAGATCATCGAGTCGGAGCTCTTCGGGCACGAGAAGGGGGCCTTCACGGGCGCGCTCGTGAAGCGGATGGGGCGGATCGAGCAGGCGCACGGCGGGACGCTCTTCCTCGACGAGGTCTCCGAGATGCCGCCCGACCTGCAGGTGAAGTTCCTGCGCGTCCTCGAGGAGCGGCGCGTGACTCCGGTCGGCGGGAACGATTCGAAGGACGTCGACTTCCGCCTCGTCTCCGCGACGAACCGCGACCTGAAGAAGGAGATCGAGGCGGGGCGCTTCCGGCAGGACCTCTACTACCGCCTCAAGGGCGTCGTCGTCGACCTCCCGTCGCTCCGCGAGCGGCCCGAGGACGTTCCGCTCCTGGCCGAGCGGTTCCGCGAGGTCTTCGCGAAGGAGCACGAGCGGCAGGTCACCGGCTTCACGCCGGCCGCCCTCTCGGTCCTGATGGCCTACGACTGGCCCGGGAACGTCCGCGAGATGAAGAGCGCCATCGAGTGGTCCGTCTTCAGCGCCTCGGGACCGCGGATCGACGTCGCCGACCTGCCTCCCGACGTCCGGGCGGGGCACGAGGACGACGTCCCGCGCCCGGAAGGGGCGGGCGCGCCGTCGTCCGCCGCGGTCCTCGTCGGCAAGACGATGGCCGAGATCGAGAAGGAAGCGATCCTGACCGCGCTCCAGGCCTCGGGCGGGAACCGCCGGAAGGCGGCCGAGCGGCTCGACATCGGGCTGCGCACGCTCCAGCGGAAGCTGAAGGAGTACCGCGGCGAGACGGGAGGCGACGAGGGCGACGACGAGGCCGAGGACGAGGGGCCGGAGGCCTGAGGCCGTAGAATCCCCGGAAAGGAACCTCGAGGAGGGGCCGAATGGACATCCCGGCGAAGGTCTACATCACCTGCGCGAGCGCGGAGCTGAAGAAGCAGCCCGGGACGCTCATCGCCGTCTCGCCGCACGGCTTCTTCGAGGTCCACGTGCAGTTCGGGGCGAACACGCACGCGATGCTCCTGCCGGTCGACGAGACCGTGCTCCTCTACGCGGAGCCGGTCCTGACGCCGCCGGCGGGCTTCGAGCTCGAGAGGTAGGGCCCCTCAGCGCTCCTCGTCCTCGGGACCGCGCTCGCGCGGCTCCGGGACGCGGTCGAAGTCGTCGGCCGCGGCGCCCTTGACGAAGACCTCCGCCGCCTTCAGGACGCGGCGGCGGGCCTGCTCGAGGAAGAAGGCCTGGGAGTCGACGGTCGGCTCCCCGCGCCCCGGCCGGCGGCGCTCGTAGGTCCCGTCGGATCGCAGGGCCCGGGCCCTGGCGTTGTCGGCCATCATCACGTCGAAGGCGTCGGACAGCTGCCGGCCGAGCTCGGCGTCGACGACCGGGAAGGCCGTCTCCACGCGCCGGAAGAAGTTGCGGGGCATCCAGTCGGCCGAGGAGGCCCAGACCTCGGGCTCGCCGCCGTTCTCGAAGAGGAAGAAGCGGCTGTGCTCGAGGAAGCGGCCGACGATGGAGCGGACGCGGACCGTCTCGGAGACGCCCGGGAGCCCCGGCACGAGGCAGCAGACGCCGCGGACGATGAGGTCGACCGGGACGCCCGCCTGCGAGGCCTCGTAGAGCGCCTCGATCACGGCGGTGTCGACGAGGGCGTTCAGCTTCGCGCGGATCCGCGCCGGGCGGCCGGCGCGGGCGTGGGCCGTCTCGCGCTGGATCCAGTCGAGGACGGTCCGGTGGAGGTCCCGCGGAGCGGTCGCGATCCGGTTGTACTTCGTCCGGGTCGCGAGCCCCGTGAGCGTGTTGAAGAGGCGCGTGGCGTCCTCGCCGAACTCCGGCCGGCAGGTGAGGAGGCCGAGGTCGGTGTAGACCTTCGCCGTAGCCGGGTTGTAGTTGCCCGTGCCGAGGTGGACGTAGCGGCGGATCTCGTCCTTCTCGCGCCTCACGACGAGGGCGACCTTGGCGTGGGTCTTCAGGCCGACCACGCCGTAGACGACGTGGATCCCGGCGCGCTCGAGCGCCTTGGCCCAGACGATGTTGTTCTCCTCGTCGAAGCGCGCCTTCAGCTCCACGAGGACGGCGACCTGCTTGCCGTTCTCGGCGGCGCGGACGAGGGCCGGGATGACGGGCGAGTCGGAGCTCGTCCGGTAGAGCGTCATCTTTATGGCGAGCGTCTTCGGGTCGTCCGCCGCCTCCTCGATGAGCTCCACGACGGGCCCGAACGAGTCGTACGGGTGGTGGAGGAGGAGGTCTCCCTGGCGGATCGCCTGGAAGATCGAGGCGTCCGGCGCGGCGAGCGCGCTCGGGACGGCCGGCGTGAAGGGGGCGTCCTTCAGGTCGCGGCGGTCGAGCCTCGTGAGGGCCATCAGGTCGGAGGCGCCGAGGAGCCCCGCCACCTCGTAGATGTCGCCCTCGCTCACCTCGAGCTGGCGCATGAGGAGCTTGCGCATCCGCTTCGGGACGCGCGGCGTCACCTCGACTCGGACGACGGCGCCGAAGCGTCTCCGGCGCACTTCCTGCTCGATCGTCGCGAGGAGGTCGGAGGCCTCGTCCTCCTGGATCTCGATGTCGGCGTCGCGGGTGATCCGGAAGAGGTAGGAGGAGAGGATCTCGAGGCCGGGGAAGAGCTCGTCGAGATTCGCCTGGACGAGCGTCTCGAGGAGGAGGAACTCCGCGCGGGCCGCCTTGACCTTCTTCTTCCCCTCGACGATCGAGCGAAGGGAGAGGAGCCTCGGCACCGAGGGCGGCATCTTCACGCGCGCGAACTTCAGCTCGCCCGTCTCGGGGTTCCGGGTCTCGATGGCGAGGTTGAGCGAGAGGTTCGAGAGGAACGGGAAGGGGTGGCCGGGGTCGACGGCGAGGGGCGTCAGCACGGGGAGGACGTTCCGCCGGAAGTAGCTCCGGGCCGCCTCCTTTCGCTCGTCGTCGAGGTCCTCCCACGTCAGGACCGAGATCCCGGCGGCCGCGAGGCGCGGCAGGAGGTCCTCGTGGAGGCAGGCCGTCTGCTCGGCCTCCATCGCGAGGACGCCCTTCCTCACGAGGGCGAGCTGCTCGCGCGCCGAGAGGCCGTCGTCCGACATCTCGGCGAGTTCGGCCGAGAGCTGGTCGCGCAGGCCCGAGACGCGGATCATGAAGAACTCGTCGAGGTTCGCCTCGGAGATGCAGAGGAACTTCAGGCGCTCGAGCAGCGGCCAGCGCTCGTCGCGCGCCTCCTCGAGGACGCGCTGGTTGAAGTCGAGCCAGGAGAGCTCGCGGTTGAGGAGAGCGACCTTCGGCGGGGCCGCCGGCGCCTCGGCCTCGGCGGCGGGAGCGCTCTCCTCCTCCGCGGCGGCGGACGGCTCGTCGTGGGCCGAGGAGGCGTCGGGGGACGACGGGTCGGGCTCGGCGAGGAGCTCGGGGGACCGCTTCCGGCGCGGGCGCTGCTCGTGGCGGATCACGTCTCCGGCTCCTCTCGCCCTCAGGCGGGCGCTCCGACGGCGGCCCGGATCGCCCCGGCGAGCTCGCCCGCGATCGCCTCGACCGTCCCCTTCTCCGACCCCTCGACCATGACGCGGGCCTTCAGCTCCGTCCCGGAGTAGCGGACGAGGATCCGACCGCTGCCGGCGATCCGCTCCTCGGCGCGCGAGAGGAGGCCGGAGAAGCCCGGGATCTCCTCGAACGGGACCTTCTCGCGGACCCTGAAGCTGAGGAGGACCTGGGGCATCCGCTCGACGCGCGGCGCCTTCTCGAGCGGGACCCGCGTCGCCGCGACGGAGGCGGCGACGTGGAGGCCGGTGAGCGTCCCGTCGCCCGTCGTCGTCAGGTCGGCGCGGATCAGGTGCCCCGACTGCTCGCCGCCGAGGACGGCGCCGTGGCGCTCCATCTCCTCGACGACGTACCGGTCGCCGACGTTCGCGCGGACGAGCCGGATGCCGTGCTCGGCGAGGCGCGCCTCGAGGCCCCAGTTCGACATGACGGTCCCGACGACGGCCGCGGGCTTGCGCCCCTCGCGGTCGAGCTCGAACGCCCAGAGGAGGAGGACGTCGTCGCCGTCGAGGACGCGCCCCGTCCCGTCGGCGAGCATTGCGCGGTCCGCGTCGCCGTCGAGGGCGAGGCCGAGGTCGGCGCCGTGCGCGACGACGGCCCTCGCCATCTCCTCGGGGTGGAGGGCGCCGCAACCCTCGTTGATGTTCCGGCCGTCGGGGGAGACGGCGAGCGGGATCACCTCGGCCCCCGCGCGGCGGAACGCCTCGGGGGCGACGCGGTACGCGGCCCCGTTCGCGGCGTCGAGGACGACCTTCAGGCCGTCGAGGCGGCAGGGGAGCGTCCCGACGAGCCAGCTCTCGTACAGGTCGGCGAGGCCCGGCTCTTCCGGGACGTCGAGCGGGGCGACGGCGGCCGCCTCGTCGATCCTCCGCTCGATCTCCGCCTCGACCGCGTCGGGAAGCTTCTTCCCCTCGCGGGAGAAGACCTTGATGCCGTTGTCGGGCCAGGGATTGTGCGAGGCCGAGACCGAGATCCCGGCGTCGGCGCCGAGGGCCCGAACGAGGTGGGCGACCGCCGGCGTCGGGACGACGCCCGCGAAGCGGACGGAGGCGCCGCCCGAGGCGAGGCCCCCCGCGAGGGCGGCGACGATGCCGGGGGAGGAGACTCGGGTGTCGCAGCCGACGACGACGACGGGCTTCCGAGCTCCCCGCAGAGAGGCGGCGAGGGC
>JBDIBE010000105.1:0-9643 GCA_039812785.1 Thermoanaerobaculia bacterium
CGGCGCGGCATCGCCGCGGTCCGCTGGCCGGGGCGGCTGCAGACGGTGCGGCGCCCGGGCCTCCGGCCGCTCCTCGTCGACGGCGCCCACAACCCGCACGGCGCAGCGGCCCTGGCGGCCCACCTCGACGCCTCCGGCCTCGCGGGGCGGGTCGACCTCGTCTTCGGCGCGCTCGGGGAGAAGGCGGTCGGAGAGATGTTCGAGCCGCTCGCCGCGAGGGCGCGCCGCGTCGTCCTCGTCGCCCCCGCCTCGCCTCGCGCGATACCGGCGGACCTCCTCGGCCCGCGCCTCGGGAGGCCGGATCTCCCCCGCGCCGCCTCGCTCGCGGAGGCGATCGGCGCCCTCGAGGGGCGCGCGGACGAGGCCCCTATACTCGTCGCCGGGTCGCTCGTCCTCGCCGGCGAGGCGCTCGCCCTCGTCGGGGGGGAGATCGCCTGAGGCGGCGGGCGCCCCGGAGGGTCCGATGAGCGGTGGCAGGCCCGAAGGAGCCGTCGCCTTCACGAAGAGGCAGCTCGAGGCGTTCGAGGACGAGCGCCTCGCCGTCTACGCGTCGCGCTCGGCGGGAGCGTCGCGGCGCCGCCCGATCCCTCCCGACGCGGACGCCGCCGACTACCGGACGGAGTTCCAGCGCGACCGCGACCGGGTCATCCACTCGAAGGCCTTCCGCCGGCTCAAGCACAAGACGCAGGTCTTCATCCCGTTCGAGGGGGACCACTACCGGACGCGCCTGACGCACACGCTCGAGGTGACGCAGATCGCGCGGACGATCGCGCGGACGCTCGGCCTCAACGAGGACCTCGCCGAGTCGTGCGCCCTCGCGCACGACCTCGGGCACACGCCGTTCGGCCACTCGGGCGAGAAGGCGCTGAACCGCATCCTCACCGGGGCCGAGCCGTCGGTGGCGCTCTCGCCGAAGGCGGTCGCCGGCGCCGGCGCCTTCAAGCACAACTACCAGTCCGTCCGCGTCGTCGACCTCCTCGAGAAGCGGTACGACGAGCCCGGCCTCAACCTGACGGACGAGACGCGCGAAGGGATCCTCAAGCACACGACCTGGAAGCGCGACTTCCCCTTCCCGATCCCCGACCCGGAAGGCCTCCACCTCGGCTCGGGCTGTCACCTCGAGGGACAGGCCGTCGGCTGGGCGGACGAGATCGCCCAGCAGGCGCACGACCTCGAGGACGGCCTCGGCCTCGTCGGGATCGGGAAGGCGGGAGAGATCCCCCTCGCGCGCGAGATCGTCGAGGCCCTCGGCGCCGCCTGGCGAAACGCCTCCGAGCCGGCCGTGCAGCGCGCCCTCCTGATCCGCGGCCTCATCCACCACCTCGTCACGGACCTCGTCCTCGCCTCGCGCGGCGCGATCGGGAAGTGGCTCGCGGCGCAGAAGGTGACGACGCCGGCGGAGTTCACGGCGCACCGCCGGCGGCTCCCCGGCTCTCTCGTCGCGCCCTCGCGCGAGGGGGAGAAGCGGTACCTCGAGCTGAAGGAGTTCGTCTACCGCCACATCATCCACAGCCAGGCCGTCTCGCAGCACGACGCCCGGGCGCAGCTCGTCGTCAGCCGCCTCTTCGACGCCTACGCGAAGAACCCGCGCCTCCTCCCCGACGCCGTCCTCGCGCGGATCGCGGAGCTCTCGGGCCTCCCGTTCCTCCGGGAGGTCCCGCTGAAGAAGGTGGAGTCCGTCATCGCCGGGCGCTTCCGCGAGGAGCCGGCCGTCCTCCGCTGCATCGCGGACCACATCGCCGGCATGACGGACAGCTACGCCCTCGCCGAGTACGACGCCCTCTTCGCCCCGTACCCGCGGCGGCCCGCGGGGACCCCGGCGGGGTAGGATTCGCCGATGCGCATCGCCTTCGGCGCCGACCACGCCGGCTTCGAGCTCAAGGCCCTCCTCGCCCGGCACGCCGCCGGGCTCGGGCACGAGGTCCTCGACCTCGGCACGACCTCCGCCGCCTCCGTCGACTACCCCGACTTCGGGTTCGCCGTCGGCGAGGCCGTCGCGACGGGACGGGCCGAGCGGGGCGTCGTCGTCTGCGGCACGGGCGTCGGCATCTCCATCGCGGCGAACCGCGTCCGCGGCGTGCGGGCCGGCGTCGCCACCGACCTCTTCACCGCCCGGCTCATGCGCGAGCACAACGACGCGAACGTCCTCGGCCTCGGCGCCCGCGTCACGGCGCCCCCGCTCGCCATGGCCCTCCTCGAGGCCTTCCTCGACACACCGTTCGCCGGCGGACGCCACCAGAAGCGCGTCGACAAGCTCGACGCTCCCCCGCCGCGCCCCGAAGGAGACCCCCGATGACGACGACCCTCGCCCCGAGCCCCCGACTGATGGGGCGCCCCCTCGCCGCGGTCGACCCCGAGGTCGCCGCCGCCGTCGACGCCGAGTTCGCCCGCCAGCGCGACGGCCTCGAGCTGATCGCCTCCGAGAACTACGCCTCCCGCGCCGTCCTCGAGGCGATGGGCTCCGTCCTGACGAACAAGTACGCCGAGGGGTACCCCGGCCGGCGCTACTACGGCGGCTGCGAGAACGTCGACGTCGCCGAGTCGCTCGCGATCGCGCGCCTCAAGCGGCTCTTCTCGCCGGAGAGCCCCGACGCGATCCACGCGAACGTCCAGCCCCACTCCGGCTCGCAGGCGAACACGGCCGTCTACCTCGCCTGCCTGAAGCCGGGCGACACCCTCCTCGGGATGTCGCTCGCGCACGGCGGGCACCTGACGCACGGGCACCCGCTCTCGATCTCCGGCAAGCAGTACCGCGTCGTCTCCTACGGCGTCACGCGCGAGACGGAGACGATCGACTACGACGAGCTCGCCCGGATCGCCGCGGCCGAGAAGCCGAAGCTCATCGTCGCGGGCGCCTCGGCCTACCCGCGCGTCCTCGACTTCCCGCGGTTCCGGCAGGTCGCCGACTCCGTCGGCGCCCTCCTCATGGTCGACATGGCGCACATCGCCGGGCTCGTCGCGGCGGGGCTGCACCCCTCGCCCGTCGGCCACGCGCACTTCGTCACCTCGACGACCCACAAGACCCTCCGCGGGCCGCGCGGCGGCCTCGTCCTCTGCACGCCGGAATGGGCGAAGGAGATCGACAAGGCCGTCTTCCCGGGGCTCCAGGGCGGGCCGCTCGAGCACGTCATCGCGGCCAAGGCCGTCTCGTTCCTCGAGGCGCTCTCGCCGGAGTTCAAGGAGTACCAGGGGAAGGTCCTCGCGAATGCGAAGGCCTTCGCGGAGGCCGTCGCGGGGCAGGGCTTCCGGATCGTCTCCGGCGGCACCGACAACCACCTCTTCCTCGTCGACCTCGGCCCGAAGAAGCTGACGGGCAAGGTCGCCGAGAAGGCGCTCGACCACGCCGGCATCACGGTCAACAAGAACGCGATCCCGTTCGACCCGAACCCGCCGCTCGTCACCTCGGGCCTCCGCCTCGGCACGCCCGCCGTCACGACCCGCGGGATGGGTCTCGGCGAGATGAGGACGATCGCCTCCTGGATCGGCGAGGTCCTCGCCGCGCCGGAGGACGAGGCCGTGAAGGCCTCCGTCAAGGCGAAGGTCAAGGAGCTGACGGCCGCCTTCCCGATCTACTAGGCTTCTCGGGGGACCCGGCTCCGTCCGGGTCCCCCGAACCCCTCCGCGCCGGAGAGGCGGCTCGCTGCGCGAGCGACGGAGTGGAGAGAGCGCCCCGGCTCAGGCCTTCGCCATCGCGAGGACTTCGGCGACCAGCTCGTCGATGCCGGCCGCGACCTCGGAGATCGGGCTGTCGAGCATGTAGGCGGGCGTCGTGACGAGGCGCCGCTCCGCGTCGACGACGGCCCCTCCGCCGCCGCAGGCGACGTGCGCGCCCCCCATCTTCTCGATGGCGGCGGCCGTGCCGGGGTCGGAGCCGATCGTCAGCTTCGGCCTCTCCCCGCCGAGGAGCCTCGCGAGGATCACCGGCGCGATGCAGATCGCGCCGACGGGCCTTCCGGCCTCGTGGACGGCCCGGACGACGCGGGCGACCTCGGGGTGGACCTCGCAGTCGGCGCCCCGGAAGGCGAAGTCGCAGAGGTTCTTCGCGGCGCCGAAGCCGCCGGGGAGGACGAGGGCGTCGAGCCCCGCCGGGTCGAAGCCGGCGAGGTCCTTCACCTTCCCGCGGGCGATCCGCGCCGCCTCGACGAGGACGTTGCGGCTCTCGCCCTTCTCGGGCTGGCCGGTCAGGTGGTTGACGACGTGCTTCTGCGCGACGTCGGGCGCGAGGCAGACCGCCTCGGCTCCGGCGCGGTCGAGCGCGAGGAGCGTGAGGACCGACTCGTGGATCTCGGCGCCGTCGTAGACGCCGCAGCCCGACAGGACGACTCCGACTCTCGGCATGCTGCACCTCCGGTCGAACGGGAATCGTACCGGGGCCGGGGCCGGGAAGGAACGGAGAAGGGGCGCCTCAGGCGGCCGGCTCAGGGGGCTTCTGCCTCATCGTCCGGGCGACCTGGAAGCGGATCCGGAAGAGGGCGGCGAACGCCTCGAGGCCGCCGCCGAGGCCGACGCGCGTGTCGGGCGAGTTGAACCAGAGGACGGGGACCTCCTTGATCGCGAAGCCGAGCCGCCGGGCGAGGAGGAGCGCCTCGACGTCGAAGGCGAAGCGGTCGACGACCGCGCGCGAGAAGACCTCCCTCGCGGCGTCCGCGCGGAAGAGCTTGAAGCCGCACTGCGTGTCGCGGATGCCGGAGACCGCGAGGACCCTCACGAGGAGGTTGAAGAGCCGCCCGCTCGCGACGCGGAAGAGCGACTGCCGCTGCTTGACGAGCGTCGCGTCGACGCCGCGGGAGCCGATCGCGACGGGGGCGCCCGCGGCGAGGAGCTTGTCGACCTCCTCGATCGGCGTCGAGAGGTCGGCGTCGGTGACGAGGACGTGGGCCCCCTTCGCCTCGAGGGCGCCGGCTCGGACGGCGGCCCCCTTTCCTCGGTTCTCGGGGAGGCGGATCACGCGGAAGGCGAGGCCGAGGCCGCCGGCGGTCTTCTCGGCCACGGCGGCAGTCCGGTCGGAGGAGCCGTCGTCGACGACGAGGACCTCGGCCGAGATCGCCGGCGTGCGCGACCCGAGCCAGTCGGCGATCCGCGCGAGCGAGACGGGGAGGCGCTTCTCCTCGTTGTAGGCGGGAATGACGAGGGAGAGCTCCGGAGAGGTCATCGGGCGGGCCTCGCTTCGAATACGAACTGGTAGGCGAACATCCCGGGCCAGGCGGACGAGAGGAGCCGCGCGAGGGCGCGGACGGGGCCGGCGAGCGGGGGCCGCCCGAGGGCGGGGAGGGCGAACTCGACCGGCATCGCGGTCGGCGTCTCGCGGAGGACCTCGAACCCGCACCGCTCGAGGAGGTCGCGCCCCGTCCTCCGCGTGAAGAAGCGCAGGTGCGTCCGGTCGAGGATGCCGCGGTCGGCGTAGGGGAATCGCCCCGCGAGGAGCGAGAGGCGCACCGTCACGTTCGCGACGTTGGGGAGCGAGACGAGGAGGCGGCCTCCGGGCGCGAGGAGAGGCCTGAGGAGCACGAGGGCGCGCTCCGGGTCCGGCAGGTGCTCGAGGACGTCCCCGACGACGGCGACGTCGAACGGCTCGCGCCAGGGTCCGGAGAGCCCGTGGACGACGTCGTCGACGAGGGGGTCGTCGAAGAAGGCGGCGCCCTCCCGCGCGGCGTCCGCGTCGAGCTCGATCCCGGCGAGGTAGCGGCAGAGCGGCCGGATCCTCCGGGCGAGGTGCCCGGCGCCGAAGCCGACGTCGAGGACGGAGATCGCCTCGCCGGTCTCCCGGACGCGCGAGAGGAGCACCTCGTGGGAGGAGCCGGGGATCTCCTTCCACGGGTAGGTCGGACGCGGCAGGTCGCCGGCGTACTTCACGCGCGCGAGACCTGCGCGATCGGGATCCGGCGGCCGCTGCCGAACGCCTTCGTCGAGACCTTCAGCCCGGGCGCGGCCTGCTGCCGCTTGTACTCGGCGCGGTCGACCTGCCGGGCGATGCCGGCGACGAGATCGAGCGGGGCGCCGGTCGCGCGGGCGACGGCGGCGGGCGGGAGGCTCCTCTCGACGAGCCCCTCGAGGACGCGGTCGAGGAGCTCGTAGGGCGGGAGCGAGTCCTGGTCGGTCTGGCCGGGACGGAGCTCGGCGGAGGGGGGCTTCTCGAGCGTCGACTCCGGGATCAGGCTCCGCCCGGCGCGCCGGTTCAGGTGCCGGGCGAGGGCGTAGACGCGCATCTTCGGCAGGTCGGAGATCGGCGCGAGCCCGCCGCACATGTCCCCGTAGAGAGTGCAGTACCCGACGGCGAGCTCGCTCTTGTTGCCCGTCGTCAGGAGGAGCGGCCCGAGCTTGTTCGAGAAGGCCATCAGGAGCATCCCGCGGATCCGGGCCTGGAGGTTCTCCTCCGTGACGTCCTCGGGGCGGCCGGCGAAGAGAGGGGCGAGCGTGGCGCGCGCCGCGGCGAAGACGGGCTCGATCGGCACGACGTCGAGCCTCACGCCGAGCGCCTCGGCGAGGGCGCGCGCGTCGGCGACGGAGCCCTCGGAGGAGTAGCGCGACGGCAGCGCGAGGCCGGTGACGTTCTCCGGGCCGAGCGCCTCGGCGGCGAGCGCGCCGACGAGGGCGGAGTCGACGCCCCCGGAGAGCCCGACGACGGCCGAACGGAAGCCGCACTTCCTCGCGTAGTCGCGGATGCCGAGGACGAGCGCGCGCCGGAGCGACTCGAGCGGCTCCCCCTCGGCGTCGTCGGCGAGGTCCTCGCGCCCGGCGCCCGAGACGGGCGCCGCGCCGGTCCCGTCGAGGTCGACGACGAGGAAGTCCTCCTCGAAGAGGGCCGCCCGCGCGCGGACGCGCCCGGTCCCGTCGAGGACCATCGAGCCGCCGTCGAAGACGAGCTCGTCGTTTCCGCCGACGAGGTTCAGGTAGGCGACCGGGACGCCGCCGTCCCGCGCGAGCCGCGCGAGCATCCTGCGCCGCAGGCGCGGCTTCCCTTCCGAGAACGGCGAGGCCGAGACGTTGACGACGACGTCGGCCCCGCGCGCGAGGAGCTCCTCGCCGGGGTCGACCCGGTAGAGCCGACGGACGCGCCAGAAGTCCTTGTCGTTCCAGAGGTCCTCGCAGATCGTCAGGCCGACCTTCCGCCCCGCGAGGCGGGCGAGCGTCGGCGCCTTCGCCGGCTCGAAGTGCCGCACCTCGTCGAAGACGTCGTAGGCGGGGAGGAGGCACTTCCGCGCGACGGCGGCGACGCGGCCGTTCCGGAGCAGCGTGGCCGCGTTGTAGAGCGGCTTGCCGGTCCTCGAGGGGTTGGGGAGGATCGTGCCGACGAGAAGGGCCGTCTTCCCGGCGCGCCGCGCGAGCGCCGCGAGGACGCGGGAGCTCTCCGCGAGGAACGAGGGGCGGTCGAGGAGGTCCCTCGGCGGGTAGCCGCAGAGCGCCATCTCCGGGACGAGGAGGAGGTCGGCCTTCGCGGCCTCGGCCTCCTTCCAGAGCGCCTCGATCTTCGCGGCGTTCCCGGCGAAGTCGCCGATCGTCGCGTTCAGCTGGCCGAGTGCGAGCCGCATCCGTCGGGATGGTAACGCCCCTTCGGGCGGCTCAGCGGGCGGGGACGAGCGTCGTGCCGGAGAGGAGGTCGGCGAGCGTCCGCCCCTTCCGGTCGAAGGCGGCGACGAGGAGCGGAACGCCGACGAGCCCCGTCGTCAGGAGCGCGCCGAGGAACCGCAGCGACGCCGCCGCGAGGGTCGGGGAGCCGCCGTCGGACGCGGCGACCCGGAGGTCGGCGAGGGCCATTCCGGGCGTCGCCCCCCAGACGAACGGAACGAGGACGAGGAGGACGAGCGCCGCGAGGAAGAGGAACGCGCCGAGGCCGAGGAGCGCGGCGGGCGGGAAGCGGAGCTCGAGGAGGATCGCTCCGGAGGCGAGCTCGAGCGCCCCGAAGAGCCCGAGGATGACGAGGTCCGCGAGGCCGGCGGCGAAGCGCCGGGCGAAGGCGACGGGGGCCTCGACCCCCGCCTCCTCGACCGGGTCTCCCGGCTCGTCGGGCTCCTCGTCGGGGGGCCCCGGGCGTTCCGCCGCGGGGGAGGGGCGCGCGCCGGGGGCGGGCGAGAGGGAGAGAGGAGCCTCGGAGACGTCGGGGAAGAGGCTCAGCGTCTTGTTGCCGCGCCCCTTCGCGGGGCGAGCGGCCTCGCCTCCCAGGGGGTGCTCGGCGAGCGGGTCGCGGGTCTCGTCGGACATTCGGCCTTCTCAGGGACGGGGAGTGACGTGGCGGACGTAGATGCGCGAGAGGAGGTCGTTCGTGCCGCCCGCGTACTGCCGCGCGAACTTCAGGTGCCTCTGCGCCTCGGCGTCCTGCGGGCGGATCCCGACGGCCTCCTTGAACGACTCCGCGGCCTTCTTCGTCCCTCCCGACTGAAGGTTGAGGACCCCTTCGTTGAAGTAGCTCTTGAAGAGGTAGTCCTCGACGTCCCGGTTCTTCGGGTCCTGCTTGCGCAGGGCCCAGAGGAGGCGGGTGGCGCTCTCGTAGTCCTGCTCGTTGTAGGAGCGGATCGCCGAGCCGAGGGCGGCGACGGACTCGCGCGCCTTCGAGAGGGCCTGCTGGGCCTCGGCGTCCTCCGGCCGGGCCTTCACGACGAGGTCGAGGGACTTCACCGCGTCGATGTAGCGCCCGGAGGAGAGCGCGGCGAGCCCCGCGAGGCGCGCCTCGTCCACCTGCGCCTCGCTGACGGCCGGCGCGGCCACCGGCGTCGGCTCGGCGGAGGACTTGAACTGGTCGATCAGGACGAGCGCCTGGTCGTGGCGCGGGTCGTCGGCGGGGATGGCGGTCAGGATGCCGAGCGCCTCATCGACCTTCCCCTGCCGGAAGAGGGCCTGCGCCTTCTCGAGCGGGTTCGCGGCGGCGGGTCGCGCGGCCGGCGCCGCGGCGGCGGGAGGAGCTTCGACCGGCTTCGGCCGGAAGAGGAGGAAGGCGAGGAGGCCGACGCCGACGAGGACGACGGCGCCGATCCCGAGGAGGATCCGGACGTCGATCCGGCCGCCGCGCGCGGGCGCGGCCTCGGCCGGCGCGGGGCGGCGCATCCCGGCGGGGGCCTCCTCGAAGGAGCTCTCCTCGCCTCCGTGCTCCTCGAGCGGGAGGAGGTCCTCGGCGAAGGAGGGGCGGACCGGCGACTCGAGCTCGTCGCGCAGGTACGGCTCGACGACGGCCGGGGCCGCGGGGCCGGGGCCGGGGCCGCCGGCCGCGGGAGCGCCGGCGAGCGCGCCGTCGATCTGGTTCAGGTAGTTCCGCGCCGTCGCGTCCGACTCGGAGAGGGTCAGGACCTTGAGGAAGACGCCTCGAGCGGCCTGCAGGTCCCCGGACTCGTAGAGCTGGACGCCGTCGGAGAGGAGCATGTCGAGCTGTCGGGCGGCCTCGTTCTGCTTCTCGCGCGCGGCGTCGATCCGGCGGGAGGCCTCCTCGTTCGAGAGGTCGATCAGGAAGACCCGGCTCCAGAGGTCGATCGCCTCCTGGACCTGGCCTCGCGCGGCCGCCTCGTCTCCCTGCCTGAGGAACTGGGCGATTCGCGGGTCGACGCCGGCCGCCGGAGCGGCGGGCGCCGGTGCCGGAGCGGGGGGGGCGGCCGCGAACGGGTCCGCGGGGGCTGCGAAGAGGTCGGCCGCGGGCCCCGCCGGGGCGAACGGGTCG
>JBDIBE010000106.1:0-9591 GCA_039812785.1 Thermoanaerobaculia bacterium
GTAGGCCGCGGCCGCGAGGGCCACGGCGCCTCCGAGCGAGACGCCACCGAAGAGAGCGGCGCTCGCGACGACGGCGCCGCGGGCGTCGACGATCACCCCCGGCCGGACCTCCGTGTGGAGGCCGAGCGAGGCGAGCGCGAGGAGGAGGAAGGCGCCCGCGTTGACGGCGCGCTGCCACCTCGGCCCGAGGCGGGCCGAGGAGCCCGCGAGGTCGGCGACGACGAAGAGCCCGAAAAGGGCCATCGTCGCGCCGGCGATCGTCAGCACGCCCTCGAGCACGTCACCCGTCCCTGCGCGCTCCGGGCCCGGGGCCGCGGCGGCTCGCGTCAGCCCACATAGCTGTCCCAGATCCCGAGGAACTCGGTCTCCACCTCGCGGAAGGCGGCGAGGATGACCGGGTCCCAGTGCTCGGGCATCGTCCGCCCGTCCCCTTCGACGATGATCTTCACGGTCTCGTCGTGAGTGAAGCCGCGCTTGTAGGGGCGAGTGCTCCGGAGCGCGTCGTACTGGTCGGCCATCGCGAAGATCCTGGCGGGGAGCGGGATCGCCTCGCCCGAGATGCCGTGCGGGTAGCCGGTGCCGTTCCAGCGCTCGTGGTGCGAGCGAGCGATCTCTCGCCCCATCCTCACCATCTCGTTGTCGGGGTACTGCTCGAGGACGACGTCGAGCGTCGCGGCCCCGAGCGTCGTGTGCGTCTTCATGACGGCCCACTCCTCCGGGGTGAGAGGCCCCTTCTTGAGGAGGATCGCGTCGGGGATGCTCACCTTGCCGATGTCGTGGAGGGGGCTCGAGAAGTAGAGGTTCTCGATGAACCGCTCGTCGACGTCGGAGGCGTACGGACCGCCGCGGAAGAGGTGGGTCGCGATCGCCCGGCAGTAGCCGCGGACTCGGAAGAGGTGGGCCCCCGTGTCCTCGTCGCGCGACTCGGAGAGCTTGGCGAGGGCGAAGATCGTCGCGAGCTGCGAGTCGGGGATCTTCTTCACCTGCGCCTCGACGAGGCGCGAGAGGTGCCGGTTGTGGTCCTCGAGCTGCTTCTGGAGCTGGCGCAGCTTGAGGTGGGTCGTGATCCGGGCGTCGACCTCCTCGAACTGGAACGGCTTCGAGATGTAGTCGACGCCGCCGGCGGCGAAGGCGTTGAGCTTGTCCTCGGTCTCGCCGAGGGCGCTGAGGAAGATGACGGGGATCTCCCGCGTCTTCTCGTCGGCCTTCAGCTGCCGGCAGACCTCGTAGCCGTTCAGCCCGGGCATGTTGATGTCGAGCAGGATCAGCTCGGGCGGCTGGCTCTTCACGGCCTGGAGGGCGAGCGCGCCGCTCGGGACCGGCCGGGCCTTGTATCCGCGCTGCGCGAGCATGCTCGCGAGGAGCCTCAGGTTGGCCGGCGTGTCGTCGACGATGAGGATGTCGGCGTTCGGCTCGGACATGGCGATGCCTCCCTCAGTTCCCGTTCTCCGGCTCGAGGAGCCGCAGGTTCCCTTCGTGGTCGTCGTCGCCGGCCGGGCCGTGGAGCCGGTCGGCGCGCCTCGGTTCGTTTCCGGCGTGCTCTTCGACGAGCACGCCGATCCGCCCGGAGTGGCTCGCGAGGATCGCCCTCTCGTCGCGAGCGCCGCTTGCGACGAGGGCCCGGGACGCAGGCTCGTCGTGGCCGGCGACGTGAAGTGCGGCCCCCGCGACCCGGGCCGGCGCCGCGCCCGTCATGCGGCCTCCGGGAAACGGAGCTCGACGGAGACGGCGGAACCCGCGCCGGGCGGCACGACGGCGAGGGCCCCTCCCGCTTCGCCGACGGAGAGGGCGACCCAGGCGAGGCCGAGGTCGCGGGACGAGGTCCCGCTCCCTCCGCCGGCGGCGACCCTGCCGAGGGCGCGCTGCGGCGCGAGCGGGTCCCCGAGGAGCGGGCCGGCCGCACTCCCGGGGACGGAGAGGGTGAAGGCGGGGCGGTCCTTGTCGAGCCGGAGCCCGACTCGAGCCGGGGACTCCCCGGCGGCCTCCCGGGCGGAGCGGAAGAGCTCGAAGAGCGTCGTCTCGAGGCGGGCCGTCGAGAGCGGGAGCCGCCACGATGCCCCGCCGCCGTCCTCGATCTCGAGCGGGACCCCGGCCGCCATCGAGGCCCGCGTCGCGGCCGCCGAGACCTCGCCGGGGGCGAGGCCGGGCCCCGTGAGGGCCGGCGCCTCGAGCTCGGCGAGGAGCGCCTCGCTCGAGGCGGGGAACCCGTGGCGGAGCGCGGTCGCGGCGAGCCGCGCCGTCCGGAACGACTGCAGGACCGCCGTGACGTCCGTCAGGCGCGCGGAGAGGGAGGCGGGGCCCGCGTCGAGCGCCTCGACCCGGAGCCAGAGGGGCGGCGCCGAGCGGGTCGCGGGCCGGACGAGGAGAAGGTCCGCGATGCGCGGCCACTCCTCGAGGGAGCCGGGAAGGACGGCGACGAAGCCGTCCGCGAGCTGCCGCGCGAAGGCGGGGCCCGCGTCGCGCGGAGGCGCGGGAACGTCGAGGAACCGTCGCGCCGCGCCGTTGGCCCAGGCGACGGCGCCGTCGGGCCGCAGCAGCACGAGCCCTTCGCGGCATCCCTCGGCCATCCATCCGAGCCGGGCCCGCTCCGTCGCGAGCCTCCGGAAGCGATTGAGCTTCTCGAGGGTCGAGAGCCGGGCGCGCAGCTCGGGGACGTTCACCGGCTTGGCGAGGAAGTCGTCCGCGCCGGCGCGGATCGCGTCGAGCCGCGCGGGGCGCTCGTCGGCGGACGTGACGACGATGACGGGGACCTCCGAGAGGGCGTCGTCCTCCCGGATCCGGCGGAGGACCTCGAGGCCGTCGATCCCGGGCATCAGGAGGTCGAGGAGGACGGCGTCGGGCGCCTGGGCGGACGCCCTCTCGAGGCCCTCGCGGCCGGAGCGGGCCGTCTCGACGACGTAGCCCGTCCCCGCGAGAGCGCTCTCGATCGTCTGCAGCGCGTAGGGGTTGTCGTCGATGGCGAGGACCCGGAACGTCGACATGGCGATTCTCCTCGCGCCGGTCCGTCCCGGGCCGTGCGCCACGGGCCGCGGACGACCGTCCTCTCTGCGCCCGAATGTCGCCTTCCGCCCGGATTCCGTCTGCCGTCCTTTCCCCCGGCAGGACGTCGGAAGAAGACGCTACTCCGTGTCGGTGTTCGTCCTACGCGACGGCTCCCCGCCCGGGGCGATCCCGGAGCGGAGCGCGTACGCGACGAGCTGGGCCGTCGTCCGGAGGTCGAGCTTCCCGAGGAGCCTCGTCCGGTACGAGCTGACGGTCTTCACGCTCAGCCCGAGCTCGACGGCGATCTCCGAGACCGTCCTTCCGGCCCCGAGCCTCTCGAGGACGGCGTACTCGCGCCGCGAGAGGGGCGGCGCTTCGGCCCTCGGGCCGTCGCGGCCGACCCGGGCGGCGAGCTCGTCGGCGAGCGCCTCGGTCAGGTAGCGCCCGCTGGAGGCGACCTTCCGGACCGCGTGGACGAGCTCGGTCGGAGCGCTGTCCTTCGTGAGGTAGCCCGAGGCTCCCTCCCGCAAGGCGCGGACGACGAGCTGGCCGTCCGCGTGGATGCTGAGGACGAGGGTCCGGCAGTCGAGGCCGCGCCTGCGGGCCTCCGCGACGAGCTCGAGGCCCCCCCTTCCGGGCATCGCGAGGTCGGTGACGACGACGTCGGCCGCGCAGACGGGAAGGATCCGGAGCGCCTCCTCGGTCGAGGCGGCCTCGCCGACGATCCGGATCCCGTCCGACTCCGAGAGGATCCGCTTCAGGCCTTCCCGGACGACCGAGTGGTCGTCGACCACGAAGACCCGGATCACGTGCGCGTCTCCGAGGCGCAGGGGAACGTCGGGACGGAGAGGCGGACGAGGGTCCCGCGCCCCGACGCCGACTCGATCTCGAGCGTCCCGCCCAGCGCAGCGGCGCGCTCGCGCATCCCGAGGATGCCGAGGGAGGCCCGGCGGTCGAGGGCGGCGGTGTCGAAGCCGGTCCCGTCGTCGCGCACCTCGAGGCGGAGGAGCCCGTCGTCCTCCCGGAGCCTCACGTCGACGCGCTGCGCCCGCGCGTGGCGCAGGACGTTCGTGAGCGACTCCTGGAGGATCCGGAAGACCGCCGTCGCGAGCGTCGCGTCCCTCACGGGCCGCTCCAACGTCGACTCGAAGCGCGCGTCGAGGTCCGTCCGCGCCCCGAAGCGCGCGGTCTCCCCCTCGAGCGCGTCGACGAGGCCCGCGTAGTCGAGGACGGGGGGGCGGAGGTCGCTCGAGAGCCGCCGGACCGTGCCCATCAGGCGGTCGATCCGCTCGACCAGGTCCTCGGGCCGGGGGGCGTCCCCCGGAGCCTTTCGCGCCCGCCTCCGTCCGAGGAGGCGGACGACGTCGAGCTTGAGCATCGTGAGCTCCTGGCCGAGGACGTCGTGGATCTCGTGGGCGAGCTCCTTGCGCTCTTCCTCCCGGATCTCCTGCAGGCGGAGCGCGAGGGCGCGGAGATCGGCCTCCGGGGGGGCGTTCGCGCCGGCGGCGGGCCGCTCCGCGACGGCCGCAACGGCGTCTCGATCCCCTTCTCCCATCACGTCTGACCCTCGCACCGCTCCTCGCATCGGGAGTCCCGGAACGCCGCGCGTGAGAGCGCCTCGGGCATTCTAGGCCCTGCGGGCGCACGCCGCAGGGCCGGAAGCGCCCCGGCGGAGGGCGCCTCCGGGCGGGCCGCGCGGTGATAGAACCCGTCCGTCCGAGCCCGAAACGACGCGGCTTCGAGGAGGTGCCCGACATGCGCGTCCCCGTCCATTCGTCGTCCCTCGTCCTCCTGCTCCTCCTCGGCACGGCGCCCGCCGCCGCGGGGGGCTTCCGCAAGGCCTACTTCGGCGCGACGGTCCCGGGCTCTTTCGCACGGACGCGGAGCGTCAACACGGTCAACGGCGACGTGAGCGAGTACGTCAACGCCCGCCTCGCCGACGAGGAGGGGAAGGTCTCCCTCGAGACGCGGTACGAGCTGAAGACCGGGGCCTGGGCGGGGACGAAGGGCGTGAACACCTACGTCCTCAGGGCCGGCTTCCCCTTCGCGGAGGCAGGCCCCGGGTGGATGCGGGGGATCGAGAAGAGCCGGGCCTCGGGCCCGGACGGCACGGCGTACGACATGGACGAAGCGACGGTCCGCGCGATCGCCGGCGGCGCGACGGACTACGGCGCGATCGTCGTCTTCGAGGGGACGGAACCGGTCGACGGGAAGGCCTGCGACCGCTACGGGTATGCCTTCGGAGAGGGGACGGGCAGGGTCGAGGGGACGTACTGGCTGAGCGAGAAGGTGCCGTTCGCGGTCGTGAAGGAGGTCACGAGCGGCACCGACGCCACGGGGGCCCGCTACAGGTACGAGACGAAGCTCGTCGAGAGCGGTGCCAGGCCGGAGCTTGCGAAGAGGCCCGCGAAGGCCGTGCCCGCGGCGCGCACGCTCGGGGAGCTCTACGCCGACGGGAGGCTCTCGATCCTCGTGGAGATCTCGCCCGGCGCGGCGCGGGCGAAGCTGACGCTCACGAACACCGGCGAGGAGCCGCTCGCCCTCGTCGTGCCGAAGGGGACGACGACTCTCGCCTGCGGCGATCCCGTGGGCGACCTCGTCCTCGCCGGGGAAGCGGAGCGGAAGCTCACGGTCCCGGCGGGCGGGGCCGCGGCCCCTTTCGAGCTGACGATGAAGGGGGCCCGGAGGCCGGCGAAGGGCTCCTTCACGGTCACCGTCTACGACGGAGCGCCGCTCCTCTCCGGCAGCGTCGAGATCGACACGGCGAGGAAGTAGCCGCCCGGAGGGGGGAAGGGGCCGGAGGGAGGACCCGGCCCGCCTCCGGCCCTGATTCAGACGGCGGCCGTCAGTCGCATGTGTGTCCGCCGCCCGCCGCTGCGGAGGGCGCTCCGTGGCTCCCGCCCTCGGCGTGGACCGCCTCGACGACCGCCTTCGTGTAGTGCATCAGGTCGACGTAGGCGGCGACGTACGCGCGCCCCCCGGCCGGCGAGGCGTCGGCCTCCTTCTTCGCCTCGAGCGCCTTGGCGAACCGGCCCTTCACGCCCGAGGCGGCGTGCTCGCCGATCATCTTCGCGAAGTCGTCGACGGTGCCCGACGAGAGCGCCGACTCCAGGCGGCCGATGAACGCCGGCTCGTTCCCGCCGGCCTTGAGGCCGGTGTAGGGGAATCCCTCCGTCTCGCGGTGGAGCCTCACGAGCGTCTCGAAGAAGGAGGTGTCGGCGAGCTGCTGCGCGTCCGCGCCGAGCTTCCGGACGGCGAGCGTCCTGCGGAACGCCTCGCGGACCTCGGCCTCCTGGCGGGCGGAGACCCACTTCAGGACGGGGGCGACGTCGCCCTTCGCGATGGCGGACTTCGCGTCGACGACGACCGGGCCGGTCATCGAGTCGCAGTGGGCCTCGGCGCGCGGCGCGGCGGCGAGGAGCGTGGCGGCGAGGCTGGCGGCGGTCGCGAGGGCGAGGGCTCTCGGGGTCATCGGGTCCTCCTTCTTCTGCGGTCGGAGATGCGGGAGCGCCGCGGGGCCGGAGAGGCCTCGCGGCGCCGGGCGGACGCGGGCCTACGCGTTCTCGGGAAGGGCGTCGTCGTCGAAGCCGGGCTCCTCGGCCTTCTCGTAGCTCCAGCCGGTCAGGAGGCCGGTGAAGAACCAGAGGAGGAGCGCGACGCCGCCGAGGAAGACGGTGTCGCCGAGGATCCGGAGCCAGCGGAGCGTCTGGAGGGCCGGGAGCTGGAGGAAGTCCGCGCTCCGGGCGTACCAGAGGCCGTGCTCGACGCTCGCCCAGGTCTGCGCGAGGCCGATCGGGAGGAGCGAGAGGGCGACCATCAGCCCGAGGCCGACGTTCATCGCCCAGAAGGCCCACTTCAGCTGGGTCTCCTTCCAGGCGCGGACGCCGGAGAGCTTGCGCGCGACGACGAGGACGAGGCCGAGGGAGAGGAGGCCATAGACGCCGAAGAGGGCCGTGTGGGCGTGGACGGGCGTCGTGTTGAGCCCCTGCATGTAGTAGAGGGCGAGCGGCGGGTTGATGAGGAAGCCGAAGACGCCCGCGCCGACGAGGTTCCAGAAGGCGACGCCGACGAAGAAGACGATCGGCCAGCGGTAGCGCGCCATCCACGGCGCGGCGTGCTGGAGCTTGTACGTCCGGAAAGCCTCGAGGCCGATGAGCGTGAGCGGGACGACCTCGAGGGCGCTGAACGAGGCGCCGACGGCGAGGATGGAGACGGGCGTGCCGCTGAAGTAGAGGTGGTGGAAGGTCCCCGGGATGCCGGCGAAGAGGAAGAGGGCCGAGGAGGCGATGACCGCCGCGCCCGCGTGCCTCTTCTCGACGAGGCCGAGCTTCGCGAAGAGGAGGGCGATCGCCGCCGTGGCGAAGACCTCGAAGAAGCCCTCGACCCAGAGGTGGACGACCCACCAGCGCCAGTACTCCATGACGGAGAGGTGCGTCTTCGCCGTGAAGAAGAAGCCTGCGCCGTAGAGCAGGCCGATGGCGGTCGTGGCGCCCGTGAACATGAGGACGAGCGAGCGGGCGTCGTCGCGGCGGCGCGCGGCCGGGAGGATCGCGCGGAGCATCAGGACGAGCCAGAGGACGAGGCCGACGAAGAGGGCGATCTGCCAGGCGCGGCCGAGGTCGACGTACTCGTAGCCCTGGTGGCCGAGCCAGAAGGAGAGGTCGAGCGGGAGGACCTGGTGGATCGCGAGGTACTCGCCGGCGAGCGACCCGGCGACGACGAGGAGGAGCGCGCCCCAGAGGACGTTCACGCCGAGCCGCTGGAACTTCGGCTCGTGCCCGCCGATGACCGGGGCGAGGAAGAGGCCGGCCGCGAGGAACGCGGTCGCGATCCAGAAGACGCCGGTCTGCACGTGCCAGGTGCGGGTGAGGGCGTAGGGGAGCCACTTCCCGACGGGGAGGCCGAAGAGGGCCTGCCCCTCGACCGTGTAGTGGGCTGTGAGGGCCCCGAGGCCGACCTGGACGGCGAGGAGCGCGAGGACGGTGCCGACGTACTTGCCGCAGGCGCGCATGGAGGGGGTCAGCTCGACCCCGGCGAACGGGTCGGAGGGCGGCGCCGTGACGGACGGCTCCGGCTTCTCGCGGAACGCCTGCCACCAGACGACGGCGCCGACGCCGGCGAGGAGGAGGACGATGGAGACGAACGACCAGACGACGTTCGCGCCGGACGGCGCATTGGCGACGAGCGGCTCGTGCGGCCAGTTGTTCGTGTAGGTGATCGTCGCGCCGGGGCGCTCCGTCGTCGCGGCCCAGCTCGTCCAGAAGAAGAACGCGGTGAGCGCCTTCCTCCGGCCGGCGTCGGGGACGGTCGACTCGGCCATCGCGTAGTCCTGCCGGAGCGTCTTCAGCGCGGGCGCGCCGCCGAACAGGGCGTCGAAGTGGGCGGCGGCGCGGCGGTACGCCTCGGCGCGCTCGGCGGAGACGGTCACGGTGCCGGAGGCGGGGTCGTACGTGTTCGTCCGCATCTCGCGGACGAGGGCGGCCTTCAGCGCGGCCTGCCGGTCGGGGGAGAGCGAGGCGAAGTCCTTCGCCCCTTCCTTCTCGGCCCGGACGTCGAGGAGCGCCGTGGCCTCCCGGTGCAGGTGGTCGGCCGTCCAGTCGGGGGCCTGGTAGGCGCCGTGGCCCCAGATCGAGCCGAGCTGCTGGCCGCCCGTCGACTGCCAGACCTGCTGGCCCGTGAGGATGTCGTCCTTCGTCATGAGCGTCGCGCCGTCCGGGGTGACGACGCGCTCCGGGATCGGCGGCGCCTGGCGGTAGACCTCGCGTCCGAAGAAGCCGAGGACGAGGAAGGTGAAGAGGAGGACGCCGCCGAGGAGGGCCCAGCGGCGGTTGTCGTTTCCGGCGTGGTTCGGGCTCATGGAGTCCTTTCTGTTCAGAGCTCCGCGCAGAGCGCGCGGCGGAAGAGGACGTTGTTCTCCAGGTGGACGTGCTCCATCAGCTCCTCCTCGAGGGCGTCGAGGCGGAGGTAGAGGGCGCGCCAGGTCGTGCAGGCCTCCGCGGGCGGGACGAGGTTCGTCGTCATCTCCCGCGTCTTCTGCAGCGCGAGCGCGACGTCCTCGTGCTCCCGCTCGAGGGCGATGATCGAGACGGCGGGGGCGCCGGAGCGCCCGGAGAGGAGGATCGGGAAGAGCCCCTGCTCCTCCTTCTCGAGGTGGTCGAGGAGCTCGCGCGAGAGCCCCTCGAGGTGCGCGGCGAGCCCTCGCGGGACGCTCTCCTTCTCGGCGTGGACGGCCTCGACCTTCCGCGCCATCTGGAGGAGGAGAGGGAGCTCGGCGCGGAGGCGCGCGTGGTACCAGGTGACGATGCCGTCGACGATCTGGGGGAGCGAGAGGTCGAACCAGCGGGCCGCGCCGCCGGCCGGGCTTGCCTCGGCGGAGATCTCGTCGAGGAGCGCCCCCGCGTCGAGCCCGCGCTCGGCGCAGGCCTCGGTGACGGGGCGGCGGCCGTGGCAGCAGTAGTCGAGGCCGTGGCGCCGGAAGACGCGGGAGGCGGCGGGGAACGCGACCGCGAGGTCGGCGAGCGTCGATTCGGGCTGGAGAGGGGTGTTCATGTGGGCCTCCGCCCCGTGCCGTCGCACGCCCGATGCCGCTCGTCTACTCCCCTCCGTTCA
>JBDIBE010000107.1:0-9509 GCA_039812785.1 Thermoanaerobaculia bacterium
GCGAGGTGCGCGTCGGAGAGCCGGAGCGCCGTGGCGGCCTCGCCGCCGGCGAGCGCGCGGCGCGCCTCGGCGCCGACCTTCTCCGGACCGGCGAGGCGGACGAGGGCCGCCTCGGCGTCCCGGGACGCGGGGCCGACGAGCCGCGCCGGGTCGCCGTCCCACCACCCGGCGTAGCCCGCCCAGATCCCGCGGACGGCCCACGACACCCGCCCGTAGAACTCCCCCACCGTCGAGCCGGGCGGGAGCGCGATCTCTCTCACGAGCGTCTCGACGTCCTTCCCCTCGTTCATCCCCTTCACGACCGCGTCGTGGACGTGGAGGAGGGCGTCGCGGTACTCGGAAAGGCGCCGCCTCACCTCCGCCTTCCCGACGACCGGCTCGCCGTGCCCCGGGAGGAGGAGCTCCGGCTCGCGCGCGAGCGCCACGTCGAGCGCCTTCACGTACTCGAGGGCCGGCCGCGGGCGCGAGCCGCGCGGCGGCGCGAGCATCGGGAAGGAGTCGTAGAAGTCGTCGGCGAGGAACGCCGCCGAGAGGGAGGGGACGAAGACGAGCGACGTGTCGGGCGTCTCGCCGCCGACGTGCCGCATCTCGAAGCGGACCCCTCCGAAGGTCGCGCCCCACTCCCCGTCGAAGAGGACGTTCGCCTGGAGCGGCGCGGGGGGCGCAGGGGGCGCCGCCTCCTTCCCCGCCTGCGCCGCGTCGCGCGAGGCGAAGAAGCAGGCGAGCCGTCCGCGGTACGCGAGCTCGTCGACGACCTCGCGCTGCGCGACGACGGGGACGTCGCGCCCGCCGCGGAAGGCGTCGACGCCGAGGCGGTGGTCGTCGTGGCCGTGCGTCGTGAGGATCGCCTCGACGGGGCAGCGGCCTGCACGCCGGAGGAGGTAGCCGCCGGGCCGCGCGGCCCCCGCGGGATCGACGACGACGCACCCCGTCGCCGTCCTCACGAGGTACGTGTTGCACGACCCTTCCTCGCGCCAGAGCCCCTCCGCGACGCGGTGGAAGCGGTCGAGCGCCTCGTCCAGCCAGGCGGCGCGCTCCGGGTCGATCGGCAGGAGGCCGCTCCAGTCGGGGCGGCGCTCGAGGAGGTCCTCGTGGATCACGACGGGCGCGTCGCCGAGGCCCGCGAGCCGCCTCTTCTCCGGCACTCTCTCGTGGAGGTGGAGCGGGTAGCCGACGGTGTCGTCGAGCGCCTTCCGCTCCGCCGGCGTCGTCCGCGCGAGGAGGACCGCGGAGAAGACCGCCTGGTGGAGGAAGAGCCTGTGGAGACGGTCCGCGGCGGCGGAGCCGAGGAAGGCGGCGTCGTTCCCGACCGCGGCGAAGGCCCGCGCCCACGCGCGGCAGAGGCCGCGCGCGGGGCGGACGGAGTAGACGCCGCAATTGACGTAGAAGCGGATCGGCACGCCGTCGACGAACGTCGTGACGGGCGGGGCGGACGCGGCGTCCGCCCCCGCCTCGCGGAAGACGCGCTCCCAGAACGGGTCGACCGGCTCGCCCGGCGGGAGCCCTACCGCGTTGCGCAGGAAGACGGGGCGGACGGCGGCGGCCTCGCGGCGCCCCAGGTGAAGCGCGTCGGGAGGGCCGAGGACGAGCGTCTCCGGGTCGAGCCAGGCGAGCGTCCCCGCCGATTTCTCGACGAGCGCCTCGACCTGCGCCGCGGCGAAGACCTTCCGGGCGAACGGCACCGCGGGGAGCGGCCCCTCCGCCCGGAAAGGGAGGACCGTGGCGCCGAGCTCCGCGGCCCGGCTCGCGAGGGCCGGGAAGCTCCCGTCGACGACGACGTAGACCCGGGACGCCGCATACGGGCCCCCGAAGCGCCGGATCGAGGCGACGAGGAGCCCCGCCTTGCGGGCCTGCTCCGGGCTCTCGACCGAGGTCGCGAAGACGAGCGGGGAGCGCTCCGCGGGGGCGGCCGGGGCCGCAGGGGCGAGAGAAGAGACGCCGACCACGAGAGCGGCGAGAAGGGGCCGCCCGGCACGCACCTTCATCACGGTCCTCCCGACGGAGGTACGTCGGGAGGACGATCCGGTTTCCGCTCCCGGAGAGCCCCGGTGTCAGTGCGCGAGGAGGACGCGGACCTCGGAGACCGTCCGGACGTCGCGGTCGGCGTAGAAGTCGCCGCGGGGAACGGACTTCAGGCGGCCCGACTTCCTGAGGAGGGGCTTGCCGTCCTCGGTGTCGACGAGGACGACGTTCTCGGGAAGGCGGGAGAGGAGGACCTCGCCCCCCGAGTAGAGCGAGCGGTAGCCGTCGCTCCCCGTGACGACGACGAAGAGGAGGCCCGGGTCGACCCCGGCCGGAAGCTTCGACCTCAGGAGCGACGCGAGGCTCGCCCCCGCGAAGCGGCTGTGCCCGCGGAAGCCGCGGCCGAGGCCGATCGCGTCGTCCTCCCCCTCGACGCGCGCGATGCCCTTGAGCGCCGCCGCGGTGAGCGGCGTCGACGTCCCGTCGGGCAGGACGAGGGCCGGGGCCTCGACGAACGGGTCGGGGAGGCCCTTCCTCTTCGGAGGGGCCGGGAAGCCGGCCGGCCGGACCTCGATCGAGACGACGTCCTCCACGAAGCGGCGCCCGCCCGCGTCCTTCGTCGGGACGAGGCAGACCCCGCGCGGGACGTCGATCGTCCCGAGCTTGCCGCCGTCGTGGCACCCGGCGCAGCCCGAGACGTCGAGCTTCCGGCGCGCGTCGACGCCGAGGAAGCTTCCCGGCGCGAAGCGCGGGTCGTCGATCGCCTCGTGGTGGTGCGGGACGAGAGGCCGCACCCCGTCGACGAGGAGCGCCGCCCCGTCGTCGCCCGTCACGAACAGCTCGCCCCAGGAGAAGAGCGCCCGCTTCCCGTCGCGCCCCGTGACGACGACGGCGAGGTCGAGCGGCCGGTCGAAGCCGTCGGGGACGGTCTTGGCGACCTCGGCCTTCTCGAGGACGTCCTTCAGCGCGACGCCGACCACCTCGAACGTCCCGCGGTAGGACGCCGCGCCCTGCACCTTCGCCGGGACGACGTGCCGCGGCACGTCCGCGAGCGCCGCGACGTCGACCGTGCCGGGCTTCTTCACGGCACCCGTCAGGGCGATCCCCTTCGGCGCCTCCTCTGCGGACGCGGCAAGGGCGGCGCCGCCGGCGCCGAGGACGAGGGCCTTCGGGAATCGGGCCACGAGGACCTCCTTCTTCCGAGGGCGGGGGTCAGGCGTGCAATCGTGTATTGTTGAAAACAATACACGATTGCACGCCTGACCCCGCCCCTATCCTCCGCTGATGAGGTGGACGACCTCGACGGTCGCGCCGGCCGGGACGAGGGTCTCGTCGTAGGAGCCGCGCGGGACGAGGGCCCCGTTCACCTTGACGATGAGGAGCTTGAAGACGTAGTTCTTCGCCGAAAGCACGTCGCGGACGGTCATCCCCTCGCGCCAGTCGAGGGGGTCGCCGTTCACGACGAGCCGGTCCACCGGGTCAGCCCCCGTGCCGCTGTACGAGCTCGACGAGCTCGGGGAAGTCGATGCCGAGCTTCTTCAGCGTTTCGACCGTCGGGACGCCGTCCGTCGTCCAGCCGCGCCGCTTGTAGACCGCGTCGCAGAGCTTCGAGTAGCGGTCCTCGCGGTACGCGCGCGTGATGGCGATCTTCTCCTCGACCGTCTTCCCCTCCGGGTCGACGCCGATCTCCTCGCGCATCTGCTTGTCGTACCTCTCCGCGCGCGACTCGTACTCCTCGACGGTCACCGGGCCGACCGAGCGGTACGGCGGCCAGTCGTGCTCGCGCCGGCCGTAGCCGCGGCGGAGGTTGAAGACGCGCTGGAAGTTGTAGACCTTCTCCGACTGCTCGATGATCTTCTCCTTCGTGATCTCGAGGCCGGTCACGCCGGAGGCGATCTCGCAGTAGTTGTGGACGTGCTCGGGGACCTTGGCCGGCTCGGCCTGCTCGGCGTTGTTCGCCGGCTCGATGTCGTTCCAGGGGAGCTTGCAGAGGCCGTTCAGGCCGAACCACGTCCTGAAGAGCGGGAAGTAGTGGAGCGCCTCGGCCTTCGCCTCGAACGTCGGGAGGTGCTTGTTGACCATGTCCATGAAGATGAGCCACGCCTCGTCGTGCTGGGGCCCCTTGTTCGTCAGCGCGTAGCCCCCCTGCTGCGCGAGCGACTCCTTCGACTGGTACTGCGAGTACTCGAGCCCCTTGACCTCCATGCCGATGTCGTTCATCAGCTTCGGGTCGCCCCAGCCGTTCTCCGCGAAGATCCGCTTCATCTGGCGGATCCCCTTCCCCGCGATGACCCCGAAGCCCTCGCCGCGGGCCATCTGGTGGAGCATCTCCATCTGCGCCTCGGCGTTCCCCCACGTCAGGTCGAGGCCGCCCGTCCGCTCCGCGTTCAGGATGCCGCGCTGCCAGCACTCCATGACGAACGCGCAGAGCGTGCCGTAGGAGATCGTGTCGACGCCGTAGGTGTCGCAGTAGAAGTTCGACTCGAGGAGCCAGTCGGGGTCGAAGATGCCGCAGTTCGCGGCGAGGCCGGCGGCGTTCTCGTACTCGGGGCCGTCGACGGTGACGACGTCGCCCTTGTACGGCCCCGTCTTCACGACGTGGCCGTCGGCCCCCTTCGAGCACGACATCGTGCAGCCGTACCAGCAGCCGTCGGGGATCCCCTGCGTGAAGCGCTTGTCCCAGACCCACGACGCGATGTTCTTCGTGTCGGGGTGGTTGCCGTACTGGAAGTTCTTGACCGGAAGGAGGTCGTAGGCGTCCATCACCTCGACGAGGTGGGCCGTCCCCTGCCGCCGCATGTTGCACTGCGAGGCGTCGAGGTCGTGGATCTCCTTGTTGATCACGCTCCCGACCTTCTGGATCCGCGCGCGGTCGGCGACGTGGTTGAGGTCGGCCTTGATGACGGGGCCGCGGACGACGAGCGCCTTCAGCTTCTTGTCGCGGAAGACCGTCCCGACGCCGCCGCGGCCCGCCTGCTTGAGGCGCGCCGCCTTCCGGCGGAGGTCCCAGAAGGAGAAGTTGAGGCAGCCGATGTACGAGTGGTCCGAGCCCTTCCCCGCCGAGACGACGGAGACGTTCTTGTAGTCCTCGGGCCCCGAGGCGTACATGTGCGTGAAGATCTCGGAGAGGACGTGGCTGTCGGGCGGCTCGAGCGGGCACTCCTCGATCCGGATGACGCCCCGGGGCCCGTCGACGACGACGACGACCTCGGCGGCCGCCTTCCCCTGGATCTCGATCGCGTCGAAGCCGCAGAACTTCAGGAGGGGCCCGTAGTAGCCGCCGACGTTGCAGTCGATCGGGATGTCCGTGAGCGGCGAGATCGAGACGACGAGCGACTTGCCGGTCCCGGGGTACTGCGTGATGCCGGCGATCGGCCCGGGGGCGATGACGATCTCGTTCTCCGGGTCGTTCCACCGCGTCGTGGGCGTCGTCGCGTTCCAGAGGTACCAGAGGCCGAAGCCGCGCCCGCCGACGAACGTGTCGACCATCTCCTGCGTGACCTTCTTCTCGGTCACGGCGAGGGTCGCCAGGTCGACGTGGAGCGTCCTCATGTTGTAGCCGCGGTACGGCTCGCTCGGCGTGAACGGCACCTCGAGGAGGACGCGATGCGCGGCCCGCATCTCCTCGACGTTCTGCGTGTAGCTCGTGCGGACGGTGTAGTCGGGCGTCGTCGTCGACATGGTCGCCTCGTCGCGGCCGGCCGGCGCGCCCCGGAACGGGGCGTCGGGAGGGGCCAACCGCCCTTGGGACAGTAGCATCCGGCGGCGAACCGGGGCAAGGAACGGCCGGATTCCGGAAAGCCCCTTCGCGAGAGAATCGTTCGCGATGAGCCGCCCCCCCGACGACCGCTACTCCCGCCAGGTCCTCTTCCGCCCCTTCGGCCCCGAGGGGCAGGCCCGGGTCCGGGCCGCCCGGGTCCTCGTCGCCGGCTGCGGCGGCCTCGGGGCCGAGTCGGCGGGGCTCCTCGCCCGCGCCGGGGTCGGCTTCCTGCGGATCGTCGACCGGGACGTCGTCGAGCTCTCGAACCTGGCGCGCCAGGCCCTCTTCGACGAGGCGGACGTCCGTGAGGGGCTCCCGAAGGCGGTCGCCGCCGCCCGGAGGATCGCCCGCGTCAACTCGGAGGTGGCGGTCGAGCCGGTCGTCGCCGACGCCGTCCCCGGGAACGTCCGCGACCTCCTCGACGGGATCGACCTCGTCGTCGACGGCTTCGACAGCTTCGAGGCCCGCTTCCTGCTGAACGACGCCTGCGTCGAGAGGGGGACCCCGTGGGTCTACGGCGCCTGCATCGCCTCGACGGGCCTCGCGGCGCTCCTCGTCCCGGGCGTCACGCCGTGCCTGCGGTGCCTCCTCGGCGAGATCCCCGAGCCGGGGAGCTCCGCGACGTGCGACACGGCCGGGATCCTCGGTCCCGCGGCGCATCTCGCCGCCTCCATGCAGGTCGGCCGCGCCCTCCGCTTCCTCGCGACGCGCGAAGCCCCTCCCGAGGCCGAGCTCGTCTATGGCGACGTCTGGGAGGGGCGCTTCACGCGGATGACCGTCGCGCGCGACCCGGCCTGCCCCTGCTGCGCCGGCCGCCGCTTCGACTTCCTCTCCGTCGCGGCGCCGCAGGCCTCCGCGCTCTGCGGCCGCGACTCGGTGCAGGTCCGCCCCCTCGTCCCGTCGAAGCCCGACTTCGCCGCGCTCGCCGAGCGCCTCCGCCCGCTCGGGGAGGTCGTCGCGAACGACTGGCTCCTCCGTTTCCGCGCCGACGGCGTCGAGCTGACCCTCTTCTCGGACGGCCGGGCGATCGTGAAGGGGACGACCGACCCCGCGCGCGCACGCAGCCTCGTGGCGAGGACCTTCGGGGTCTGACGGGCGGCTCGATGCGTCCCTGGCTCGTTTACGGCCTCCTCCTCGCGATCAAGGGGCTCGCCCGCCTCTTCTACCGGGTCGAGATGACCTGGATCGGCGACCCGCCGCCCGACCGGTGGGAGCACCTGCGGCTCCTCGTCTTCCTCCACCACACGAGCCTCTGGGAGCCGGTCTTCCTCGGCGGGGCGCCGAGCTCCTTCATCCGCCAGGTCGCGTTCCACGGCGTCCTGCCGGCCGCCGAGAAGACGACCGCCCGGCCGATCGTCGGGAAGCTCTTCAAGATGATCGCGGCGCACGTCGTGCCGATCACCCGCGCCCGGGACCACACGTGGTTCGAGGTCCTCAGGAAGATCGACCCCGAGTCGATGGTCGTCCTCCTCCCCGAGGGCCGGATGATGCGGACGAACGGGCTCGACGCGCACGGCCGGCCGATGACGGTCCGCGGCGGGATCGCCGACGTCCTCGAGGCGGTCGGCGAGGGCCGGATGCTCGTCGCCTACAGCGGCGGCCTCCACCACGTCCAGGCGCCCGGGGAGAGGGTCCCGCGCGTCTTCCGGACCGTCCGGATGAGGCTCGAGCTCGTCGACGTCGCGTCGTACGTCCGGGAGGTCCTCGGCGGGCGCGACCCGGAGCAGCTGCGCGAGGCCGTCTGCGAGGACCTGGAACGGCGCCGCTTTCTCCACTGCCCCGTCGACGGCCCGAAGCCGTGGCCCGACCCTCCGGACGGCCGGACCGCGGCCGCGGCGTCCTGACCTCCCGCGGGCGACGGTTCAGTCGAGCCGCAGCACCTTCCGGTCGAGGAGCGACCAGTGCCTCCAGGCGCCGCTCATGTGCGAGCCGACCGAGGCGACGACGGTCGCCGCGAGGAAGAGGGGCCACCGGTGCGCGGGGAGGTGCTGCCCGAGGCCGAGGAGGGCGAGCTTGGCGAGCGTGGCGAGGCCCGCCCCCGTCCAGAGGTAGACCCCGCTCCGCGCGAGGTCGACCGCGAGGAGCAGGGCCCCGCTCGCGGCGGCGACGAGGAAGGCCGTGCGGTACCCCCCGGCGGCCAGGCCGAAGGCGACGCCCCCGAGGACGACGGCCATCGAGGCGACGTGGACCGTGCGCAGGACGAGCTGGACCGGGCGCCGCCAGCGGAGGGCCCGGGGCGGCCAGGGAAAGAGCAGCTCCTTCAGCCGAGGCATCCCGCTACTTCAGCGCGCCCCTGATCTTCTTCACCTGGTCGCGCGAGTAGTAGGCGCAGGCCCCCTTCTTCGCGACCGGGGCGAGCTTCAGCTCCTCGATCGCCTTCTTCACCTTCGCCGGGGAGGCGCCGAGCTCCTTCGCGATGTTTCCGGCGGTGATCTGGTCGTCGGCCATGTCGTCTCCTTCCGGAGGATCCGGGACCGCGAAGCGTAGCGCGAACGCGGAGAGGGCGCCTGCTACATTCGCGCCGCGTGACGAGCCCTCCTCCCCGCTTCGACCCGAAGCGCCGCCGTGCGGTCGTCTTCGCCCTGCTCCTCGTGACGGCCCTCGCGTCGTTCGAGTCGACCGTCGTCTCGACGGCGATGCCGACGATCATCGGCGACCTCCACGGCCTGACGCTCTACTCGTGGGTCTTCTCGGTCTACCTCCTCACCTCGACGATCTCGATGCCGCTCTTCGGGCGCCTCGCCGACCTCTGGGGCCGGCGCCGCGTCCTCCTCTCGGCGATGGCCCTCTTCCTCGGCGGCGCGCTCGTCTGCGCGCTCGCCCGCTCGATGCCCGGCCTCATCGCGGCCCGCGCGCTCCAGGGGCTCGGGGCGGGGGGCGTGATGCCCGTGGCGCTGACGATCACCGGGGACCTCTTCTCGATCGAGGAGAGGGCGAAGGTGCAGGGGCTCTTCAGCGGCGTCTGGGGCGTCGCGAGCCTCGCCGGCCCGCTCCTCGGCGCCTTCCTCACCGTCACCTTCGGCTGGCGCTCGATCTTCGCCATCAACCTCCCGCTCGGCCTCGTCGCCTTCGCCCTCGTCGCGACGAAGATGGTCGAGTCGCGCGAGGCCAGCCGCGACCCGCTCGACCTCGCCGGGGCCGCCACGCTCGCGGCCGGGGTCACGGCGCTCCTCTTCGCCGTCCTCCACCGCGCCGGCCCCGGCTCGCCGGGCCTCGCCGCGCGCGCCGGGCTCCTCCTCGCGGGGGCGGCGCTCCTCGCCCTCTTCGGCCGCCAGCAGGGGCGGCGGGAGCACCCGCTGATCCCGCCGTCCCTCTTCACGCACGGCGAGACGCTCGCCCCCTACCTCTCGGGGCTCCTCATCGGGACGAGCATCTACGGCGTCGACACGTTCGTCCCTCTCTTCGTGCAGGGGGCGCGCGGCGGAAGCGCGGGGGCGGCCGGCGCGGTCGTCACGCCGCTCGTCTTCGGCTGGTCGCTCTCGGCGGCCGTCGCCGCGCGCTTCATCGTGCGGCTCGGCTTCCGGCGGACGTCGCGGATCGGGGCGCTCCTGATCCTCGCGGGATTCGCGGGACTCGTCCTCGCGACGTCGCTCGAGACGGGGGTCGCCTGGATCAGCCTCGCCTGCGGCCTCGTCGGGCTCGGCCTCGGCCCCTCGTCGCTCAGCCAGGTCCTCGTCGTCCAGCACGTGGTCCCGGAGGAGACCCGGGGCGTGGCGACGAGCCTCGTCCCCTTCTCGCGGACGATCGGCGGCTCGCTCGGCGTCGGCGCCCTCGGCGGCGTCCTCGC
>JBDIBE010000108.1:0-9452 GCA_039812785.1 Thermoanaerobaculia bacterium
CGGGCGGCGCCCGGCCGGGGCCCGCCCAGGCTCCCGCGCCCGGACCCGCGAAGCGCTCCGGGGCCTGAAGACGGTTCGGCCCACCGCCGGTCTCCCGGCGGCGGGCCTGCGACTCCCGAAATGGTGGAGGCGGGGGGAGTCGAACCCCCGTCCGAAGCGACCGTACGTCGAGGTTCTCCACGCTCAGTCCCGACTTCTGATCTCGTCGCCGCGCTTCCGGGTCGGGACCACCAGGCGCGACGACCAGCCTGAAACGTCTCGGACCTCGCCTTCAGGTGGCGGGCTTCGGTCCCAGCCTGGCTTTCTCAACACGGCCTCGGGGCGCTCCAGGCGGGCTCCCCGAACCGCGTCACGGCTTAGGCCGCGAGAGCGAGTTCGCTGTCGTTGGCAGCTTTTAGTTACCGTCGTTTTTACGAGGCAAACGGCGTGCTCGGCGTGCTCCTCGATCGCGAGATGCCCCGTCGAAACCGGGTCGCCCCCGTGATCGCCTTCATTCTACCGCGGGGGTCAAGGCCGCCTCGCCGCCTCAGGCTCAGGCGAGGTCGCGCAGAAGGGCGAGGGCCGGCGCGACGCGGATCCCCTCCGGCGTCACGTAGTCCTTCGTCCCCGTCTCCGAGAGCTGCCAGGCGCCGGCCCTCGGGTAGCGCGCCTTCAGGTAGCGAAGCCCCCTGTCCACCTCCTGGTCGCCCCGCTTCGCCTCGACGAGGAGAATCGGCTGCCGGCGCTCCGTGACGACGAAGTCCACCTCGCGCCCGTCCGTGTCGCGGAAGTAGCGCAGCTCGAGGTCGCGCCCCTTCGCGTCCTCCTCGAGGTGGACCCACTTCAGGAGGTGGGAAGCGACGAGGTTCTCGAAGCGGGCCGCCTCGTTCGGGACGAGCGACCAGTCGAAGTGGTAGTGCTTCTGCTCTTTCTTGACGGCCCGGAGGCGCGGCGCGCCGAACGGGGGCAGGCGGAAGACCGCGTAGAGCCGCTCGAGGACGCTCACCCAGGAGGCCACCGTCTTGTGCGCCACCTGGAGGTCCTCGCGGAGCGCGTTGAGCGAGAGGGGCGCGCCGACGAGCTCCGGGAGGCGGAGGGCGAGGAGCTCGAGGCTCCCGAGGTCGGAGACGCGCTCGAGGTCGGCGACCTCCTCGCGGACGAGCCGGTTCCGGTACTCGCGCGACCAGCGGCGGGCGGCGACCTCGGAGCCGGAGAAGAACGGCTCCGGGAAGCCGCCGAGGACGAGGAGGTCGCGGAGCCCCGACGCGCCCTTCAGCTTCAGCTCCGCGGCGGAGAGCGGGTGGAGGCGGAGGAGGTGGTAGCGGCCCTGGAGGGAGTCGCCGCCGTAGCGGTAGAGGTCGAGCCGGGCGCTCCCGGTCACGAGGACCCGCTGTCCGGCCCGGCGACCGTCCCAGAGCCCCTTGAGGAAGCCCCGCCACGGGCGGTACTTGTGGATCTCGTCGAAGACCCAGAGCTTCCCGGCAGGGAGCTCGCGGCGGAGGATTCGCTCGCGGTCTTCCGCGACGTCCCAGCTCAGGTACCCCGCCTTCGCGCCGGGAAGGCTCCGCGCCATCGTCGTCTTCCCGACCTGGCGCGGCCCGGCGACGAAGGTCATCTTCTCCTTCAGGTCGCGGAGGACCTGGGGGGCGAGGTAGCGGGGCGTTCCTCCCACATCCGCAGGCTACTGCGATTTTTGACCGGGGTCAAAAACGCCTGCGGGCGTTTTCGCCGCCGGTCGAAAACACCCGTGGCGCCATCCGCCCCTACGCGACGATCCCCTGCCCCTCGACCGCCTCCGAGCGCGCCTGCCTCTCGCGGAACTCGACGACGCGCCGGTCCATCACGTGGAACCAGAGCGGCGGGATCGCGGCGAGCCAGATCATCCCGGCGTAGCCCGTCGGGAGCTGCGGCGCCTCGGGAAAGTTCCGGAGCGTCTGGTAACGGCGCGCGGGCCAGGCGTGGTGGTCGCTGTGGCGCTGGAGGTGGTAGAGGAAGCCGTTCGTGACGAGGTGGTTGCTGTTCCAGGAGTGGAGAGGCGTCACCCGCTCGTACTTGCCGTTCGGGAGCTTCCGCCGCTCGAGGCCGTAGTGCTCGAGGTAGTTGACGATCTCGAGGAGCGAGAAGCCGAGGACGGCCTGCACGACGACGACGAGCGCCGCCGACGCGCCGACCCCGAGGCCGAGGAGACCCGGCGCCTCCGGCGCGAGCGTCTCACCCGCGGCGTACGCGGCGGCGGTGAGGACGAGCGGGAAGAGGACGTTCCGCCACGTCTCGTTCGAGAGGCTCCAGGCCCCCTTCCCCAACCGCGCGAGGCGCTGCCGCTCGAGGGCGAGGTTCTTCCGGAAGGTGCCGATCACCGTCCGCGGGTAGAAGCGCCAGAACGACTCCCCGAAACGGGACGAGGCCGGGTCCTCCGGCGTTCCGACCATCAGGTGGTGGCCGAGGTTGTGCTCCTCTGTGAAGTGCCCGTAGAAGGTCGGGTGGAGGAGCGCCTTCGCGAGCCTCTTCTCGAGCCGGCTCGCCTTGTGCCCCAGCTCGTGCGCGACGACGATGCCGATGCCGGAGAGGATCCCCATCGACCAGGTGTTCCCGGCGTACTCGGCGAGGCTCCAGCCGCCCGCGATCGCCCCCCACACCGTGTAGCCGAGAACGGCCCAGTAGACGGGGACGAAGGCGTACGTCACGAGCCGGTAGTACCGCTCGCCGTCCATCGCCTTCTCCTCCTCGGGCGTGTAGTTCACGCGGTCCTCGCCGACGAGGAGATCGAGGAGCGGGATCAGTACGAACGCGACGAACGGCGTCAGGTACGCCGCCGCCCCGCCGAACCGCACGCCGAGGACGACGAGCGCCGGCAGGACGAAGACGATCAGGTACGTGTACTTCTTGACCCGCTTCCAGGCGCGCTGCACGGCTGCTTCTCCCGAAGGTTCTCCGACTCGGGGATTCCGTTATCCGCCGGACGGGCGGCCCGAGGCCTCCCGGGAGACGAGGGGGAAGCTCTGCGGATCCCGGATCGAGGCGATCGACAGGTCGACGTCGAGGTCCGGCCAGTAGAGGTGATCCTCGGAGAGCCGCTGGACGTTGAGCACCGCGGCCACCGGCCCCCGCTGGAACCAGGGGAATTCCTCGGAAGGGAGGAAGTACTCGCCCTCCTCGAGGAGGACCCATATACCGTACCTGGAGACCAGGGAGACTTCAGCTTCCGAAGTGGCGCTTCCAGGCATCGCGGAACTCCTCCTGGTGCGCCTCGACGAGGCGTCGTACCTCCCCGAGGGCCTTTTCCGGCATTCCGTGGTCGACGGCCAGCGCAACGTCCGGGTCGAGCCAGAACTTCGCTTCGCCGTCCGGCGAGTGGACGTGGACGTGCGCCCTCGGCTCCTCGCGCGAGAAGAAGAAGAACCGATACGGTCCCACCCTGAGGATCGTCGGGCTCATCGGCATTCATTCTATCGGTCCGCGCTTGCGGTCTCGCCTGCGCCGCGGACCTCGGCGAAACGCCCGGTTCCAGCTCGGCATCGCCGCTGGTAGCGTTGCACCCATGAACCCGCCCGTGACGCTCTGCCTGACGACCGTCAGCTCCGAGGAGGACGCCGCCCGCATCGCCCGCCACCTCGTCGAGACGAAGGCGGCCGCCTGCGTCTCGATCGTCTCGCCCGTCCGCTCGTTCTACTCCTGGAAGGGCGAGATCCAGGACGAGCGGGAGTGGCTCCTCCTCATCAAGACCGCCCGCCCCGCCGCCGAGCTGCGCGATGCGCTCCGCGCCGTCCACCCGTACGAGGTCCCCGAGCTCCTCGCCTTCCCGGCGAGCTTCGCCGACGAGGCGTACGCGAGGTGGGTGGCGGAGGGAAACCCCTAGACCGCCCCGAGCGCCTCCCCCACGTCCGCGATCAGGTCCGCCGCCTCCTCGATCCCGCACGAGAGCCGCACGAGCCCCTCGCCGATGCCGCGGGCGGCGCGCTCGTCGGGGGAGAGGCTCGCGTGGGACATCGAGGCGGGGTGGCCGGCGAGGGACTCGACGCCGCCGAGCGACTCCGCGAGGGTGAAGAGGCGGAGGGAGTCGAGGAAGCGCTTGGCGGCGTCGCAGGAGCCGAGGTCGAGCGAGACCATGCCGCCGAAGCCCGTCATCTGGCGCTTCGCGAGGTCGTGCTGCGGGTGGGAGGGGAGGCCGGGGTAGAGGGTGCGGAGAACCTTCGGATGGCCGGAGAGGTACTCCGCGACGGCGCGGCCGTTTGCGTCGTGGGCGCGCATCCGCACGGCGAGCGTCTTCACGCCGCGGGTGACGAGGAAGGCGTCGAAGGGGGAAAGGATCGCTCCGGCCGCGTTCTGGACGAAGGCGACGCGGGCGGCGTCCTCCTTCGTCGCCGAGACGACCGCGCCGCCGAGGGAGTCGGAGTGGCCGTTCAGGTACTTCGTCGTCGAGTGGACGACGGCGTCGGCGCCGAGGGCGAGCGGGCGCTGGAAGAGGGGCGTCGCAAACGTGTTGTCGACGGCGAGGCGGACCTTCGCGCCGTGCCGCTCCGAGGCCTCGCGCGCGAGGGCGGCGAGGGCCTCGAGGTCGGAGAGCTCCATCGTCGGGTTCGCGGGGGTCTCGACGAAGAGCATCCGCGTGGCGGGGGTGATCGCCGCGCGGACGGCGACGAGGTTCGAGGTGTCGACCCACGAGAACGAAACGCCGAAGCCCGCGAGGACCTTCGTGAAGTAGCGGTACGTCCCTCCGTAGCTCCCGCGCGAGACGACGACGTGGTCGCCCGCGGCGAGGTGCGCGGAAGCGAGCGAGGCGATGGCCGCCTGGCCGGAGGCGAAGGCGTGCGCGGCGGCGCCCCCCTCGAGCGTCGCGAGGAGCCTTTCGAGGGCGGTGCGGGTCGGGTTCCTCGACCGCGCGTACTCGAAGCCGCCGCGCGGCGCGCCGAGCTCGTCCTGCGCGTAGGTGGAGACGGGGAAGATCGGGACGACGACCGCCCCGGTGACCGGCTCGGGCTCCTGCCCCGCGTGGATGCAGAGGGTGCCGGGGCCGTGCTCTCTCTTCTCGCTCATCCGCCGAGTGTCCGCCCGGGGCGGCGCCGAAGACAACGGGGGCGGGCCCGAAGGCCCGCCCCCGTGTAAGCCCGTGAGTCTGGTGCTATCGCCTGGCGATCAGCGGCCCATGCCGGTGCGGCGATCGCGGTAGCAATCGCGGCAGTAGACCGGCTTGCCGTTGGTCGGGTTGAAGGGGACCTGCGTGGCCTTGCCGCACGCGTCGCAGGTGACGCTGTAGAGCTGGCGCGAGCCGCCGTCGCCCATGCCGGAGTTCTTCCGCTTGTCGCGGCAGATCTTGCAGCGCTTGGGCTCGTTGCTGAAGCCCTTCTGCGCGTAGAACTCCTGCTCGTTGGCCGTGAAGATGAAGGGGGCGCCGCAGTCGATGCAGGCGATGGACTTGTCGGTGTACATCCTGTTTGCTCCGTGGTCTCCTGGTCTCAGGAGATCGAAAAGGCGTGGGTCGGGCTTCCGTGGCGCACACCATCAGAGCCCGCGAACGAGGGACGCGGGGAACTGTTTACCGGCTCCGGAACGTCAGGAGGCTTCGGTGGGGTCGTATCCCCTACGGGACCCCTGAAAGCGAAAATGACCTGAACCCTCCTCAACGCACGAAATCCTGGAGCCGATCGAGGGTTCCTGGGGTAGGACCAAGGAAGACCACGGGCTTAGGCAGACGATAAACCGCCCGCGAGACGAGATTCAAGCGGAAAGTGGCACTACGCCTCACCCTACGATCCCGTCCTGTGGCCCCGATGGGCGGAACCTGCGACCTGTTCGCTCCGGGGCCAGGCCGGACGACTACCCGTGGTGGAGCGATTCTTCGACGACCCCTGCCGGCAGGGTGTGGGGCTCCTCGGAGGCCTTCAGCTCGACGACGCGGTTCCGGCCGTCGACGAAGACGAGGCGCGGGCGGTGGGTGGCTGCCTCCTCGGGGGTCAGGTCGCAGTAGGCGGCGAGGATGACGAGGTTTCCCGGCCCGGCGAGGTGCGCCGCGGCCCCGTTGATCTCGATCGCCCCGGAGCCCGGCTCGCCCGCGATGGCGTAGGTGGCGAGGCGCGTCCCGCGGGTGACGTTGTAGATCTCGACCCGCTCGTACGGGAGGATGCCGCTCGCCTCGAGGAGGTCCCGGTCGATCGTGACCGAGCCCTCGTAGTCGAGGTGGGCGCGGGTCACCGTGGCGCGGTGGATCTTGGCCTTGAGCATCGTGAGCATCGGTCACCCTCCGAAGACGACGTTGTCGATGAGGCGCGTGCGTCCGACCTTCACGGCGGCCGCGAGAAGGACGGGGCGGTCGACCTTGGCGACGGGCTTCATCGTCGCGACGTCGACGAGGTCGACGGAATCGAGGACGAGGAGCGGCTCGGTGGAGATCGCGAGGCGGAAGGCCTTCAGGAGCTTCTCCGCCTTCTTCTCGCCGAGCTCGTGGACGAGCTGGGTGGCGAGGAGCGCCCGGAAGAGGGTCGGCGCGGCCTTCCGCTCCTCCGCCGTCAGGTAGGCGTTGCGGGAGGACAGCGCGAGGCCGTCGCTCTCGCGGACGGTCGGCGCGACGCGCACCTCGACGGGAAGGCCGAGGTCCTTGACGAGGCGCATCACGACGGCGCACTGCTGCGCGTCCTTCTGGCCGAAGAACGCGACGTCGGGGAGGACGAGGCCGAGGAGCCGCGCGACGACGGTGGCGACGCCGTCGAAGTGGCCCGGGCGGCGCTCCCCCTCCATCCCCTCGCTGACGCCCGCGACGTGGACGGTCGTCGAGAAGCCGTCGGGGTACATCTCGTCGACGGAAGGGGCGAAGAGGAGGTCGGCGCCGGCCTCGCGGAGCTTCGCCGTGTCGCCCGCGAGGTCGCGCGGGTAGCGGTCGAGGTCCTCGCCCGGGCCGAACTGGCGAGGGTTGACGAAGATCGAGACGACGACCTTCCCCGCGGCCTTCCGCGCCTGCTCGACGAGGGCGAGGTGCCCGGCGTGGAGGGCGCCCATCGTCGGGACGAGCGCGACGCTCTGCCCCTTCTCGCGGAAGGCCGCCAGGGCTCCCCTGAGGTCGGCGACGGTCGTGACGGTCTTCATCGCTTCGCCTCTCCGGCGGCGTAGAGCGGGACGGGGGCCTCCTCCGCCTCGGCGGCGAACGACTCGGCTTCCGAAGGGAACGCCCCGGAGCGCACATCGGCGACGTACGCGGCCGCGGCCGCCTGGATCGCGGCCCCGACGTCGGCGTACCGGCGGACGAAGCGGGGCGTCCGCGCGCCGGGCGCCGTGAGGCCGACGAGGTCGTGGAGGACGAGGATCTGCCCGTCGCACCCGGCTCCCGCGCCGATGCCGATCGTCGGCACCGGGACCGCCTCGGTGACCCGCGCGGCGAGCTCGGCGGGGACGCACTCGAGGACGAGGCCGAAGACCCCGGCGTCGACGAGCCGCTTCGCCTCGTCGAGGAGGCGGCGCGCCTCGCTCGCGCGGCGCCCCTGGACCTTGAACCCGCCGAGGGCGTTCACCGACTGCGGCGTCAGGCCGAGGTGCCCGAGGACCGGGATCTCCGCCGCGAGGATCGCCCTCACCATCGGGAGGCGCTGCGCCCCCCCCTCGAGCTTCACGGCGCGGCAGCCCCCCTCGACGACGAAGCGCGCCGCGTTGCGGACGGCGTCTTCGGGGGTCGTGTGGTAGGTGAGATACGGCAGGTCGCCGACGACGAGCGCCCGCCTCGCCGCGCCCGAGACGGCCTTCGCGTGCGCGACCATCCGCTCGAGAGAGGCCCCGAGCGTGTCGGAGGCGCCGTAGACGACCATCTCGAGCGAGTCGCCGACGAGGAGGAGGTCGACGCCCGCCGCGTCGAGGAGCGCGGCCGTCGGCGCGTCGTAGGCGGTGAGGGCCGCGAGCTTCCGCCGCCCCTTGAGGGCGCGGAGCGCGGGCGCCGTGAGGCGGACGGGCTTCGGCGTCCCGGGGCCCGGGGCTCCCGGCGCGGAGTCGTTCGCGCGTTCCGTCGTCATGAGGTCCTCCCGCACGGGAGGCGACGAGCGGGGCGGGAGCCCGCGCGTGCGGCGTCTCGGGTCAGGCGTTTCTCTCGGCGGGGGTCGGCCGTCCCTCTCGGGATCGTCCGCTTCGCCGGGTCCGGCCCTTCTCGCGCCTTCCGTGTCCGCCGTCGCGGTCCCTAGCGGGATCCGCGCGGCACGTAGAACTGGGTCCCGCGGAACGGGCGGGTGACCTGGCGGATGAGGTCCTCCAGGTCGTCCTTCCGTTTCACGAAGTCGATCTGGTTCGTGTCCACCACGAGGAGCGGAGTCTCCCGGTAGTGGTGGAAGAAGTAATTGTAGGCCTCCGAGAGCTGCTTCAAGTACTCGGCCGAGATCGATTTCTCGAACGTCCGGCCGCGCTGCTTGATCCGACCGAGGCAGGTCTCGACGCTCGCCGTCAGGTGGATGACGAGGTCGGGCTTCGGGAGCGACTCGGAGAGCGGCCCCCAGACCTTCTCGTAGATCCGCATCTCCTCGTCGGTGAGCGTCAGGTTCGCGAAGATCTTGTCCTTCGCGAACGTGTAGTCCGCGATGACGAGCTCCTTGAAGAGGTCCATCTGCGCGATCTCCTGCTGCTGCCCGAAGCGGGAGAGCAGGAAGTAGATCTGCGTCTGGAACGCGGCGCCCTTCCGCCCCTCGTAGAAGTCGGGGAGGAACGGGTTCTTGACGTCCTCGAGGACCTGCGTGCCGGAGAAGCGCTTGGCGAGGAGGCCGGCGAGCGAGGTCTTCCCCACGCCGATCGGTCCCTCGATCGCGATGTGCCTCAGGGGGAACTTCTCGGCGGTGGGGGCCCCCACGGGGGCGAGAGGTTACCGCAGGAAGACGTCCGCCGCGCCGAGAACGAGGACGGCGACCGAGAGCCAGCCGTTCGCCGTGAAGAAGGCGGCGTCGACCCGCGAGAGGTCGGCCGGGGAGACGAGCCGGTGCTGCCTCACGAGGAAGCCCCCGGCCACGACGACCGCCGCGCCGAAGAGCCACCCCCCGTGGACCGAGAGGAAGACGGCGTAGAGGAGGACGAGCGTCGCCCCGTGGAAGAGGCGCGCGATCTGGAGCGCCCGCGCCGCGCCGAAACGCGCCGGGATCGAGCGGAGCCCCTCCCTCCGGTCGAAATCCAGGTCCTGGAGGCTGTAGATGACGTCGAAGCCGGCGACCCAGAAGAGGACGGCGAGGCCGAGGAGGACCGGCGGGAGGGCGAAGGCGCCCGTCACCGCGACCCAGGCGCCGACCGGGGCGATCGCGAGGGAGAGGCCGAGGACGAGGTGCGCCGCGGCGGTGACCCTCTTCGCGTAGGAATACCCGAGGACGACCGCGAGGGCGACGGGCGAGAGCCAGAGGCAGAGGCGGTTGAGCTGGGCGGCCGCCACGACGAAGAGCGCGGCCGAGCCGGCGCAGAAGATCGCCGCCGCGGCCGGGGAGACGACACCGGCCGGGATCTCGCGGCGGGCCGTGCGGGGGTTT
>JBDIBE010000109.1:0-9387 GCA_039812785.1 Thermoanaerobaculia bacterium
CAGTCGAGGTGCGCGAGGGCGAGACGTCGGAGGTCTCGCTCGCCTGCGACGGGATCCCCCTCACCGGCGTCGTCACGCGCGGCGGGCGTCCCGTCGCGTCGCAGATCGTGAGCTTCGCCCTCGGGGGCGAAGGGACCGACGCTCTCCTCGACGCGAACGGGGCCTTCGTCGCGCGCGTGCCGGCGCCGGGCAGATGGCTCCTCTCCGTGGCGGGCTCGCCTCTCTCCGAGGCCGCAGGGTGCGAGGTGCCGCCCGGCGGATTCGAAGGGTGCCGCGTGGAGGTCGCGGCAACGCCGGAGCAGTCCGTCGAGCCGCAGCTCCGCTGAACCCGGCCTGCGCGCGCTCGACGCGAACGGGCCGGCGTCCGTACCATGGGAGCGGATCCAGGTTCGCCACCCCGAGGAGTGGGCATGCCTTCGACGTCCTTCTCACGCCGGCTCGTTCCCGTCGTCCTGCTCGCGGCGGGCCTCGCCGCCCGGTCCGACGCGGCCGACCGTCCCGCCCCCGCGCCTCCCGCCGCCGCGACACCGGCCCCGAAGGCCGCTACGGGAACGATCGCGGCCTCGTTCCTCTCCCCGAGCGAACGGATGGAGGAGCCGCTCGTCGTCACGCTGGCCCCCGCCATCCCGGAGGGGCCCGCGAGCTCGCGCGCGGCGGCGGTCGAGAGGAAGCTCGTCCTGCCTCGACGCCCCGAGCGTCTCCGGGCCGTCTTCGAAGGGCTCGCGGCGGGCCGCTGGGTCCTCGCCTGGAACGGGCCGGGGATCTCGTCGGACGAGAAGGGCGTGACGGTCTCGGCCGGGGCGACGCTGCCGGTCGACGTGTCGCTCGAGGCCGGACGGACGCTGACGGGGAGCGTCCGCGACGACCTGGGAATGGTCGTGGCGGGGGCGGAGGTGGCCCTCGAGGCCGCGGGCGGCCCGTTCGACGGCGCTCCCGGTACCCGGCTCACCGCGAGGAGCGGCGGCGACGGCGGGTTCCGGATCGTCGGAGTGCCGGTCGACGTGAGCCTCCTCTGGGAGGCGAGAGCCGAGGGTCACGAGGTCTCGCGCGGCCGGCTCGGCGGAGAGACGTCGCTGCAGGTCGTCCTCGAGAGGGCGCAGCGGATTACGGGCCGCGTCGTCGACGCGGACGGAAAGCCGATCGAGGATGCCGGCGTTCACGTCACCTGGGCAAAGAAGGACGACCGGGGCGTTGCCCGCGCGCAACAGAGCCAGCCCGGCCCGATCCGGACGGACGTGACGGGCCTTTTCGCGTTCCACCGGCTCCTCCGGTGGGAGGGGACGCTCGTCGTCCGCGCGCGCGGGTACCTCTCGGCACGAAAGGACCTCGAGGCCCTCACGAACCTCGGAGAGACGCGCGAGCTCGACCTCGGCACGGTGACTCTCGGCCGGGGCCGCACGCTTCCGGGAAGGGTCGTCGACGCCGAAAGCGGAACGCCCGTGTCAGGGGCGCAGGTGACGGCGGAGTGGGCGATCGCGCCCCGCTTCCGCGACGGGACGGGCGCGACGAGCGACGCGGAGGGGTCGTTCGAGCTGAGCGGACTTCCGGAGAAGGGGGCCGTGCGGCTCGTCGCGAAGGCGTCGGGTTACGCGCTCGGGCATGTCGACCCCTCGCCCGAGGCGACCTCCGTCGAGCTGGCCCTCCGGCGCGGCGGCCGGGTCGAAGGGCTCGTCTGCGGCACGCCCGCAGAGCTCGCACGGACGTCCGTCTGGTTCGGGACGGAGGCGCGCGGGCACTCGAGCGCGAACGTCCTCGAGGTCGGCTCCGACGGCCGCTTCGTCGTCGAGAACGCCGAGCCCGGCCGCTGGACCTTCACACGGGCCTGGGGCCACCGCGACGCGGCCGGACGGATGCAGGCCGAGATGGGCGGAGCCATGAATGCCAGCTCCTCCGTCACGGTTGAGGACGGCGCGACGGCCCGCGTGAGGCTCGCCTGCGACGGGATCCTCGTGACGGGAACGGTCGTCGCGAACGGGGCGCCGATCGGCGAGAGGTTCCTCGCCCTCTCGCGGGCGAACCGGGACTTCGGCGACGGCCTCGTCGACGCCGCCAGCGGGCGCTTCGCGATCCGCGTCCCGGTGCCGGGACGGTACGAGGTCTGGGGAACCCAGCCGCCGTCCGGCCACGCCTTCGCATCGCCGGCCTGCGACGTCCCCCCCGAGGGGCTCGCCGGGTGCGCCCTCGACCTGACGGCCGTGCCGAAGTGAGGGCCAGACCCTGACGCGCGCGGGCCCTTCCGGCCCGCCTCGCCTTTCGCGACCCCTCCGCTAGACTCCGGCGACGATGACCACACCGCTGCGCTTTGCGCCGGCGCCCGAGTCGGGCGCCGCGCTCTCCGCCCTCGCCCGCGGGGTCCAGGGCTCGATCATCCTCAGGATCGCCGCCGAGATCCGCGCCATGAAGGCGCGCGGCGAGGCGGTCTGCAACCTGACGGTCGGCGACTTCGACCCGGCCTACTTCCCGATCCCCGCGCCCCTCGACCTCGAGATCCGGCGGGCCCTCTCCGAGGGCCAGACGAACTACCCCGCCTCCGACGGGATCCTCCCGCTCCGGGAGGCGATCGCGGAGTACTACCGCCGCGAGCTCGGCCTCGACTACCCCGTCGACGGGATCCTCGTCGCCGCCGGCGCGCGCCCGCTCCTCTACGGCATCTACAGGACGCTCCTCGACCCCGGCGACGCCGTCCTCTACCCCGTGCCGTCGTGGAACAACGACCACTACGTCCACCTCGCCGGGGCGCGCGCCGTCGAGATCCCCGTCCACGCCTCGACGAACTTCTTCCCGACGGCCGAGATGCTCGCGCCGCACGTCGGGAACGCCCGGCTCCTCGTCCTGAACTCCCCCGCGAACCCGACGGGCACCGTCATCGCCCCGGAGGAGCTCCGGAAGATCGGCGAGCTCGTCCTCGCCGAGAACCGCCGCCGCTCCTGGCGCGGGAAGCGCCCCCTCTACCTCGCGTTCGACATGGTCTACTGGACGCTCGCGTTCGGGCACGCGCGGTTCGCGACGCCCGTCGGCCTCCTCCCCGACCTCGCGCCCTACACGATCCTCCTCGACGCGATCTCGAAGTCGTTCTGCGCGACGGGGCTCCGCGTCGGCTGGGGGCTCATGCCGCCCGTCGTGAGGGCGCGGATGGCCGACATCCTCGGCCACGTCGGCACCTGGGCGCCGAAGCCGGAGCAGGTCGCGACGTCCGTCCTCCTCGGGATGCCGGAGGAGATCCGGACGTTCCGCGCGCAGATGGAGGCGGGCGTCCGCGAACGGCTCGACCTCCTCTACAAGGGCTTCTCCGAGATGCGCGCCGACGGGCTCCCCGTCTTCGCCGTCGAGCCGCAGGGGGCGATCTACCTCTCCGTGAAGCTCGGGATCGTGGGCCGGCACGTCCACGGCACGACGCTCCGGACGAACGAGGACGTCCGCGAGAGGATCCTGCGCGACGCCGGCTTCGGCCTCGTCCCGTTCCAGGCCTTCGGCCTCCGGGAGGAGAGCGGCTGGTTCCGGATCTCGGTCGGGTCGGTCTCCGTCGAGGACATCCGGGCCGGCCTCCCCCGCCTCCGGCGGCTCCTGGAGGAGACCCGGGCCTAGGGCGGGCCGCCCCTCCCCGGCGCCGTCGTCCGGCGCGACGCCACCGGCCGGTCCCCGTCGCTTGACAGACAGGACCCGATTGTGCTGCGTTGCAGTATTCGGATAGAGTTCGGCCGATGTCGACCTACGACGAGGAGGCGTTCATGTACCGTAGCCAGTCCATCCCGGAGCTCGAGCGGTCCTGGGCCAACGACCTGCGGTGGCGGGGCATCGTCCGCCCGTACAGCGCCGCAGACGTCGACCGCCTGCGCGGGACGATCCAGATCGACTATCCCGTCGCCCGGATGGGTGCGGAGCGCCTCTGGAACCTCCTGCACACCGAGAAGTTCGTCCGCGCCCTCGGCGCCCTGACGGGCAACCAGGCCGTCGAGCAGGTTCAGGCCGGCCTCAAGGCGATCTACATGTCGGGCTGGCAGGTGGCGGGCGACGCGAACGACGCCCTCACGATGTACCCCGACCAGAGCCTCTACCCCGTCACGAGCGTGCCGACGGTCATCCGCCGGATCACGAACGCCCTCATGCGCGCGGACCAGATCCAGCACATGGAGGGGAAGAGCGACATCTACTACTTCGCCCCGATCGTCGCCGACGCCGAGGCCGGCTTCGGCGGACCGCTGAACACCTTCGAGCTCATCAAGTCGATGATCGAGGCGGGGGCCGGCGGCATCCACCTCGAGGACCAGCTCTCCTCGCTCAAGAAGTGCGGGCACATGGGGGGCAAGGTCCTCGTCCCGATCCACGACTTCGTCCAGAAGCTCATCGCCGCGCGCCTCGCGGCCGACGTGCTCGGCGTCCCGACCGTCCTCGTCGGCCGGACCGACTCGCTCGGCGCAAACCTGATCCGCGGCGACATCGACAAGGTCGACCAGGAGTTCCTGACCGGCGAGCGGACCTCCGACGGCTTCTACATCGTCAAGGGGAGCCTCGAGTACGCCGTCGCCCGGGCCTGCGCCTACGCGCCGTACGTCGACATGGTCTGGTGCGAGACCGGAACGCCGGATATCGGCGAGGCCCGCGCCTTCGCCCAGGGGGTCCACGAGAAGTTCCCCGGCAAGCTCCTCGCCTACAACTGCTCGCCCTCGTTCAACTGGAAGAAGAAGCTCTCCGACTCGGAGATCGCCGCGTTCCAGGAGGAGCTCGGCGAGATGGGCTACAAGTTCCAGTTCATCACCCTCGCCGGCTTCCACACGCTGAACGCCTCGATGTTCAAGCTCGCCTACAACTACGCGAAGACCGGCATGAGCGCCTTCGTGAACCTCCAGGAGGAGGAGTTCCAGATGGAGCGCGAGTGGGGCTTCAAGGCGATCAAGCACCAGCGCTTCGTCGGCGCCGGCTACTTCGACCAGATCCAGAACACGGTCGCCGGCGGCGAGGTCGCCACGGCCGCCCTCAAGGGCTCCACGGAAGAGGAGCAGTTCGACAAGCACTGAGGAGGGCTTCCCTCCCCGCGAGACGAAGGGCGCCCCGGGAGACCGGGGCGCCCTTCCGTCTCCGCCGTCAGCGCCGCGCCGCCCTCCGCCGCCAGCCCTCGGCCTTGCCCTTCTCGCCGAGCGAGTCGAGGGTGCTCGCGGCGATCAGCGCCGTCTTCGGCGAGGGCGCGGCGCGGTACATCTCCTCGAGGAGGCGGTCGACGCCCCCGCGGTCGCCCTTCACGAAGCGGACGACCGAGAGGCTGACGTAGGGCTGGGTGTTCGTCGGGAAGGAGGCGATCTCGGCGCGGAACGCCGCCTCCGCCTCGTCGAACCGGCTCATCCGCGCGAGCGCGTCGCCGCGGTCGAACTCGAGGCCCCAGACCGGCGGGAGCTTCAGCTCCCTCGCCCGCGCCGCGGCCCTCTCGACGTCGGCGAGCGCCTCGGCCGCCCGGCCCGTCTTCAGCTTCACGTCCGCGAGGGCGAGGAACGCCTGCGGCTCGGGGTTCGGCCCCGCGGCCGCCGCCTGCGCCTCGCGCTCGGCCGCCGCGGCGTCTCCCTTCGCGAGGGCGACGCGCGAGAGGAGGACCCGGGCCTTGAGGGGAAGGAGCTCGAGCGCGGACTTCGCGAGGCGCTCCGCCTCGTCGTACCGTTTCTGCCGCAGCTCCACGAGCCCGAGGGCGACCGCCGTGTCGGGGAGAGGCACGGGCGAGCCCTTCATCGCGGCGCGGTAGGAGGCCGCGGCGTCGTCGTCGCGCCCCGCGTCGGCCTCGAGCTCGGCGAGCTTGATCCACGCCTCCGTCATCCCGGGGCTCTCGGCCACGACGGTCTTCAGGTGCGTGATCGCCTCCCCGGTCCGCCCGAGGCCCGCGAGGCGCCAGCCTTCCTCCATCCGGCGAAGGCTCGCGATGTTGTCGACGGGGTTCGGGAGGTCCTTCGCGTCGCCGCGGTCCCGGAGGCCCCCGATGTAGCCGAGGGCCGCGAGCCGCTTGAGCGTCTCCTCGTCCTCGGGCGAGGGCTTCTCGTCCCCCTTCGGGAACTTCAGCAGCTCCCGGGCGAGGCGGGCCGCCTCGTTCCGGTCGGACGCGATCCGGTCCTTCGTCTCCCCGCTGTCCGCGCTCCACTCGTAGAGCTCGGGGCGCGGCCCGTGGATGTAGTGCCACCTCTCGTCGAGGACGCTCTTCAGCTCCGACCAGCCGAGCTGGAAGCGCGGGTAGAGCGTCTCGCCGTAGATCACGCGCGCGGGGGCGCCCTTCGAGGCGGAGGCGAGGAGCGAGCGGCCGCTGACGCCGGCGGGCGTCGGGAGGCCGAGGAGGCCCGTCACCGTCGGGAGGATGTCGGAGAGCTGGACGGGCGTCGCCACGCGCGTGCCGCCCCCGCGGCTTCCCGGCAGCTTCAGGAAGAGCGGCACCTGGATCGCCTCGCGGTAGAGGAGGAGCGAGTGCTGGTCCTCGCCGTGCTCCCCGAGCCCCTCGCCGTGGTCCGACGTGACGACGACGATCGCCTTCTCGTAGACGCCGAGAGCCTTCAGGTGGTCGAGGAGGCCGCCGACGACGGCGTCGGCGGTCGCGATCTCCCCCTCGTACGTCGCCCCGTACTCCGAGAGGAACGGCTCGGCCGGCTCGTAGGGCCGGTGCGGCTCGAAGATGTGGAAGAAGAGGAAGAACGGTCCGCCCGCGTGCGCGGAGAGCCACTCCTTCGCGAAGCCGAGCGTCACGGAGCCGGGCCGCTGGTAGCGGACCGTGGCGACGTCGGGGTTCGTGGGGACGGAGTCCTCGTACCAGTCGAAGAGCGCGCCGAGCCCCGTCTCGCGCCGGAGGACGTAGGACGAGACGGCGGCCCCCGTGGCGTACCCCTGCTCCTTCAGCGCGCGCGGAAGGCTCGGGTGACGCTCGCCGCGGAAGACGAACCCCGAGTTGTTCCTCACGCCGTGCTCGGGCGGGATCATCCCGGTGAGCATCGAGGTGTGAGACGGGAAGGTCATCGGCGTCGGCGCGAAGGCCTTCTCGAAGAGCCAGGCGTCGGCCGCGAGGCGGTCGAGGTTCGGCGTCTTCACCTTCTTCCACCCGTAGGCCGGGAGGCGGTCCGAGCGGAGCGTGTCGATCGAGACGAGGACGACGGGGGCCTTCGGGAACGTCTCGCCTCCCGGGGCGGCGCCGCCCGACGGCTTCCGGCACGCGGCGCCGCCGAGGGCCGCGGCGACGAGGAGAGCCCCGGTGAGCCGCCTCACCTCGCCCCTCCCTTCGCCGCGGCGAAGCGCCTCGCTCCCTCGGCGCGATAGCGCGCGGCTCCCTCCGCGTCGCCCAGCTTCGTCAGCATGTCGATCGCCGCCATGTAGGCGCCGGGGCTTCCCGCGCCCGCGACCATCTCGTCCACCGTCCTTCGCGCATCGGCCGTTCGGCCCCGGCTCGCCCTCACGACGACGAGCGTCTGCCAGGCCGGGAGGTACTGCGGGAAGAGCCGCGTCTCCTCGGCGAGCTCCTGCTCCGCCTCCTCCCAGCGGCCGAGCCGGCCGAGGAGGTTCCCGCGGAGGAAGCGGTATCCCGTCAGGTCGGCGAGCCCCTTCTCCCCCACCTTCGCCTTCACCTCGTCCGTCATGGCGAGCGCCTTCTCGAAGTTCCCGCGGCTCGCCTCGACGTCCGCGAGGACGAGCCAGGCGCGCTTGCTCTGCGTCCCCGACTCGATCGCCTTCCGCGCCTCGGCCTCCGCCTTCGCGAGGTCGCGCATCCCGAGGTAAGCCCGGGCCTTCACCTCGTGACCGCCCGCATCGCCGCGCGAGATCGCGAGGTCGGCGTTCCTTATCGCCTCCTCGGGCCTTCCCACCTGGAGGCAGAGGTTCGCGACGGAGATGAGGTAGTTCGTCCGGTCGGGCGGCGAGAGCTCGACCGTCTTCCGGATCGCCGCGACGGCCTCGTCGGCGCGGCCGAGGCGCGCGAGCCCCTGCGCGTACGCCTCCCAGGCGTCGACGATCCGCGGGTTCCTCTCGAGGAGCTCCTTCAGCACCGCGACGCTCTCCGGGACGTGCCCGCCCTTCGAGAGGCCGAGGCCCTTCTTGAGCATCTCGAGCGTCGCGATCTCGTCCTTCGGGTCGGGAAGCGCCCCCGTGGGCGCCGAGGTCATCGTGAGGTAGCCGAGCGAGGCGAGCTTCTTCGCGTGCTCCTCGTCGACCGCCTCGGGCGCGACGAAGGCGCTCTTCCTCTTCTCGATCTCCGCCTTCATCGCGCGGATCGGGCCCGCCTTCTCCGCGACGAGGTTCTTCTTCTCGCCGGGATCCGTCGCGAGGTCGTAGAGCTCGGGCTTCGGCGCGTCGATGTACTGCCAGCCGCCGTCGACGAGCGAGCGCAGCTCGCTCCAGCCGAAGCGGATGCGCGGGTAGAAGGTCTCGGCGAGGAGGCGCCGCGGCGGCGCCTTCTCTCCTGCCGCGAGGCGGACGAGCGAGAGCGTCCCTTCCGGAGGCGTCGCGCCCCGGAGCGCGACGGCGTCCGCGACGGTCGCGAGGAGGTCGACGATCTGCACCGGCGTCGCTACGCTCGTCCCCGCGAGCGGCGGCTTCTCCCCCGCCCCCGCCGACGGGAGCTTCACGAGGAGCGGCACCTGGATCGCCTCGCGGTAGAGGAAGACGCCGTGCTCGTCCTCGCCGTGGTCGCCGAGCCCCTCGCCGTGGTCGGAGAGGAAGACGACGAGCGACTTCTCGTAGAGGCCCTTCTTCCGCAGGGCGTCGAGGAACGCGCCGACGGCCGCGTCGGAGGCCGCGACCTCGCCGTCGTAGGGGTCCGCGAAGCGGCCCCGGAACGGCTCCGGCGGCTCGTAGGGGGCGTGCGGGTCGTAGACGTGGAGGAAGGCGAAGAGACGCTCGCCCGGCTGCTTCTCCAGCCACTCCGAGAGGATCCGCGCCGTCTCCGCCCCCGGCCGCTGGACGCGGTTCGCGGCGAGGCCGGGCGCCTCCGGCTCGATCCGGTCCTCCCAGAAGTCGAAGCCGCGCGAGACGCCGCTCGCCCCGGCGAGGACGATCGAGGAGACGGCGCCGCCCGTCGCGTAGCCGTTCGACTTCAGGAGCGAGGCGATCGTCGGCAGCGATCCGCCGAGGCGGTAGCCGCCGTTGTCGAGGACGCGGTGCGTCCCCGGAAGCGTCCCGGTGAAGAGCGACGCGTGCGCCGGAAGGGTGAGCGGCACCGGGCTCCACGCGCTCCGGAAGAGGACGGAGTCCTCGCGGAGCGTCGAGAGGGCCGGGGTGACGCCGCGGGCGTATCCGTAGAACGGGAGCCGGTCGGAGCGGAGCGTGTCGACGACGACGAGGATCACCGGCGCGCCGGGCACGGGCCGGGGCGCCGCGGCGGGCTTCGGCCCGCGGGAGCAGGAGACGAGGAGCGCCGCGGCGAGCGCGGCGGCGGAC
>JBDIBE010000110.1:0-9298 GCA_039812785.1 Thermoanaerobaculia bacterium
GGGCGCGCGAGGCGGACGTCTACGTAGAGCTCCCGACGGGCAAGCTGAAGGCGATCCATGTGAAGACCGGCCTGACCGACGGCAACGTGACGGCTGTCGAGGGCGACGGCCTGAAGGAAGGGGACCAGGTCGTCCTCGGCCTCGCGACGGCCCGTGCGATGACGAACGGCGGCGGCGGCCCGCGCGGCATGGGGCGGATGTAGGTGGCGGCGCCCGCCAACGCGGAGCCGGTCATCCGGATCCGCGACCTGACGCGCGTCTACGTCATGGGCGAGACGCAGGTCCGCGCGCTCGACGGCGTCTCGCTCGACGTCGCCCCCGGCGAGTTCCTCGCCGTCATGGGCCCGTCGGGCTCGGGGAAGTCGACCTTCATGAACATCCTGGGCTGCCTCGACCGGCCCACCTCGGGGAGCTACGTCCTCGAGGGGGTCGACGTCTCGACTCTCGGGAAGAACGAGCGGGCGGCGATCCGGAACGACAAGATCGGCTTCGTCTTCCAGAGCTTCAACCTCCTCGCCCGGACCTCGGCTCTCGAGAACGTCGAGCTCCCGCTCCTCTATTCGCGCAAGCACCGGATGACCGACGCCGAGCAGCTCGAGAAGGCGCGGGTCTGCCTCGGGCGCGTCGGCCTCGCGGAGCGCTGGGACCACACTCCCGCCCAGCTCTCGGGCGGCCAGCAGCAGCGGGTCGCCATCGCGCGGGCCCTCGTGAACGACCCGGCCATCATGCTCGCCGACGAGCCGACGGGGAACCTCGACACGAAGACGTCCGACGAGGTCATGGGGATCTTCCAGAGCCTCAACGAGGAGGGGAAGACGGTCGTCCTCATCACGCACGAGCACGACATCGCCGAGTACGCGCGGCGCGTCGTCGCCTTCCGCGACGGCGTCATCGTCTCCGACGAGGTCGTCGCGAACCGCCGGTCGGCCAAGAGGGCCTGATGACCAAGTCGACGAACATCCTCAAGGTCGCCTTCCGCGCGATGGGGCGCAACAAGATGCGCTCCCTCCTGACGGCGCTCGGCATCATCATCGGCGTCGCCTGCGTCGTCGCGACGATCGGCATCGGCGAGGGGGCGCGGGTCCAGGCCGAGTCGCAGCTCCAGTCGCTCGGGACGAACTTCCTGATGATCTTCCCGGGGACCACGACCTCCTCGGGCGCCCGCTCGGGCTGGGGCTCGAACTCGAAGCTCTCCGAGGAGGACGTCGAGGCGATCCGCCGCGAGGTCGGCTCGGTCTCGTACGTCTCGGCCTCCATCCGGACCGTCGCGCAGGTCGTCTACGGCAACCAGAACTGGTCGACGTCGATCCAGGGGGGCGAGGTCGACTGGCCGGCCATCCGGTCCTGGAACGTGGCCGAGGGGCAGTTCTTCACGGACGCGGACAACCGCGCCGCGGCGAAGGTCTGCGTCCTCGGCCAGACCGTCGCGACGACGCTCTTCGGAGACGAGGACCCGGTCGGGAAGATGATCCGGATCAAGAACATCCCGTTCCGCGTCGTCGGAGTCCTCGAGCCCAAGGGGGGCTCGATGATGGGGCAGGACCAGGACGACACCGTCGTCGCTCCCTACCAGACCGTCCGGAAGAAGCTGATGGGGACGACCGCCGTCGGGATGATCATGACGGCCGTCGCGAGCCCCGAGATGGTGACCCAGGCCCAGGAGGAGATCTCCGCCCTCCTCCGGCAGAGGCACCGGATCAACAGGGCGGCCGGCCAGGAGGACGACTTCATGATCCGGTCGCAGACCGAGATGCTCCAGCAGGCCGAGCAGCAGGCGCGGACGATGGCCGTCCTCCTCTGGTCGATCGCGGGCGTCTCGCTCCTCGTCGGCGGCATCGGGATCATGAACATCATGCTCGTCTCGGTGACGGAGCGGACGCGCGAGATCGGCGTGAGGATGGCGATCGGGGCGCGCGGCTCGGACATCCGGGCCCAGTTCCTCGTCGAGGCGGTCGTCCTCGCGCTCGCGGGGGGCATCCTCGGCATCGCGCTCGGCGTCGGGATCCAGCAGGCCGTCGCGAAGTTCGCCGGCTGGCCCGTCCTCGTCAGCACGAGCTCCGTCTCGCTCGCGTTCCTCTTCTCGGCCCTGATCGGCGTGACCTTCGGCTTCTACCCGGCGCTCAAAGCGAGTCGATTGGATCCCATCGAAGCCCTGCGTTACGAGTAGGGGGTCCGGGGGGGCGCGCGAAGCCCAGCCCCCCCGGGAGCGGCGAGAGGCTGGATCCCATCGAAGCCCTGCGCTACGAGTGAGCTGAAGCCTCCGCTCCCGGCCGCTCACGCAAGCGGCCGGGAGCGGTCGCCCACGAAGGGGTTGAGGCGCGACTCCTCGGCGATCGTCGTCTCCTCGCCGTGGCCGGGGAGGACGAGGAGGTCGCCCGGGAGCGTCAGGAGGCGCGTCTCGATCGAGGTCACGAGGTCGTCCCACGAGCCGCCCGGGAAATCGGTGCGGCCGACGGAGCGGCGGAAGAGGGTGTCGCCCGAGAAGAGGACGGGGCTCTCGCCCTCGAGGCGGAAGCAGACGCTCCCCGGGGTGTGCCCGGGGGTGTGGAGGACCTCGAGCGCCCCGCTCCCGCAGGCGACCCTCTCGCCGTGCGCGAGCGTCCTGCAGACCGCGCCAGGAGCTTCGACGGAGACGCCGAACATCCGGCCCCAGCGGGGGAGGTCGGCGTAGAGGGGAAGGTCCCCCTCGTGCATGAGGATGGGCGCCCCCGTCTCCGCCGAGAGGCGCGCCGAGGAGAGGCAGTGGTCGAGGTGGGCGTGCGTGTGGACGAGGGCGACGGCCGAAAGGCCGTGGCGCGCGAGCGCCGCGAGGACGCGATCCGGCTCGCCCCCCGGGTCGAGGACGATCGCCGCCTTCGAGGCGGGGTCGGCGACGATCGCGCAGTTGCAGCCGAGAGGCGCAACGGCGAAGGATTCGACGAGGACGAGGCCCATCGGCGGCGAGTCTGCCACACGGGCCGGGCCGCACCGGCCCTACACTCCTGCCGATGACGACGCTCCCTCTCTCCGACTTCCGCTCCGACACCGTCACGAGACCGACCGCCGCGATGCGCCGCGCGATGGCCGAGGCCGAGGTGGGCGACGACGTCTACGGCGAGGACCCGACGATCGCGCGCCTCGAGGAGAGGACGGCGGAGCTCCTCGGGATGGAGGCGGCGATCTTCGTCCCGACGGGCTCGATGGGGAACCAGGTCTCGCTCCGGATCCACGGCCGCTCGGGGACGGAGGTCCTCGTCGAGGCGCGGAGCCACGTCTTCCACTACGAGATGGCGGGCATGGCCTCGCTCTCGGGCCTCCTGCCGCGCCCGGTCTTCGGGCCGGGCGGCCGGATGCCGGTCGCCGAGGTCGAAGCCTGGGTCCGCCCCGAGTCGGTCTATTACCTGCCGCGGACGTCGGTCGTCTGCCTCGAGAACACCCACAACTTCGCCGGCGGGACGGTCCTCCCGCGGGCGGCGGTCGACGAGGTGCTCGCCCTCGCGCGCCGGAAGGGGCTCGCCGTCCACGTAGACGGGGCGAGGCTCTGGAACGCCGCGGCGGCGCTCGGCGTCTCCGAGGCTTCGCTCGTCGCGGGCGTCGACTCGGTGATGGTCTGCTTCTCGAAGGGGCTCCGCGCCCCGGTCGGGAGCGCGATCGCCGGCTCGAAGGCGTTCGTCGCGGAGGCGCGGCGCGTTCGGAAGCTCTTCGGGGGGGGGATGCGCCAGGCCGGAGTCCTCGCCGCGGCGGCGCTCGTCGCGCTCGACGAGGAGAGGAGCCGGCTCGTGGAGGACCACGCCCGGCTCTCCCGGCTCGCCCGGGAGCTCGCCGGGCTGCGGGGTGTGACGCTCGACCCGGCCGCCTTCCCGACGAACATCCTGATCGCCGACCTCGACGCCCGGGTCTTCGGGACGGCGAACGACGCCCTCGCCCGCCTGAAAGAGCGGGGGATCCTCGCCGGCGCGGCGGGGCCGGCTGCGGTCCGGCTCGTGACGCATGCGGACGTCGGCGATGCCGACGTGGAGCGGTGCGTCGCGGCCTTCCGGGAGCTGTCGGCCGGGAGCTGAGGAGGGAGGCCCCCGGCGCCTTCAGGCGCCGGGGAGCTTCGCGATCGCCTCGATCTCGACGCGGCCGTTGCCGGGGAGCGCCCCGACCTGGACCGTCGAGCGGGCGGGCCGGTGGTCGCCGAAGCGGGCGGCGTAGGCGCCGTTCATCTCGGCGAAGTTCCCCATGTCGGTCAGGAAAACGGTCGTCTTGACGACGTCGGCCAGGGAGCAGCCGGCCCCGGCGAGGATCGCCTCGAGGTTGTCGAAGACGCGGTTCGTCTCCTCGGCGATCGTCCCGGAGACGAGCTTCATCGTGGCCGGGTCGAAGTGGACCTGCCCGGCGGTGAAGAGGAAGCCCCCGGCGACGATCCCCTGGGCGTAGGGGCCGATGGCCTTCGGGGCGCCTTCGACGGCGATGGTCTGGAGCTTGCTCATTTGCTCGGGTCCCATATGGCGACGTAGGGGAGGTTGCGGTACTTCTCGGCGTAGTCGAGGCCGTATCCGACGACGAACTCGGGGCCGATGGTGAAGCCCAGGAAGTCGACCGGGAGGTCGGCGTTCTCGGGGAGCTCCTTCTTGAGGAGGGCGGCGATCTTCAGGGTCCGCGGCTGGCGCGTCCCGAGGAGGCCGAGGAGCTTGCGGAGCGTCAGGCCCGTGTCGACGACGTCCTCGAAGATGAGGACGTCCCGCCCCGCGATGTCGGACGACAGGTCGCGGACGAGCTCGAAGTTCCCGGTGGAGGCGGTCCCCTGGTACGACCTCACCTGGAGGAAGTCGACGGCCACGGGGGTCGAAAGGCGCTTCAGGAGGTCGGTGAGGAAGAAGACCGAGCCCTTGAGGACTCCCACGGCGAGGATCTCCCGGCCCGCGTAGGCCGCGTCGATCTCCCTCGCCAGCTCGTCCAGCCGGGTCCCGATCTGCTGCTCGGAAATGAGGATGCGGTCGATCACGGGGCGAAACTATAATGCAGGGGCAACCCCGAGAGGCAGATGTGAGCACGTCGATCGTCGACCTCAGGACCCTGCATGACGCGTATACGCGTCTGACCGAGAAGTTCAAGACGTTCTGGACGTTTCACCAGTTCCTCCAGGGAGTCCACAAGACCTTCTTCGGCGACGCGCCGGGATACCAGGTCGACTTCCAGGGGCTCTACGACCAGATCCGCTCGGTGACGACGGTGATGAACGTCCAGCCCCCGCCCGTCGTCCTCGACCAGATCAACCAGCTCGACGGCAGGCTCGACGTCGTCTACCGCGCCCTCTCGGCCGACGACGAGAAGATCGCCGCGAGCTGGGTCCGTCGCTTCTTCGAGAAGGTGCGGACGGAAGACGAGAAGCTCCTCCTCGCGATCCTCCGGTTCTACTTCCACTCCCGGCAGGTCTCGCCGGAGGCCCTCGACAAGATGGACTTCCTCCTGACGCTCGTCGGGGCCCGGAAGTCGCTCGACGACGACCGGTACCTGCCGCGCTTCCCTCAGGAGCTGACGAAGCTCTTCGCCTCGCTCCTCGTCCTCGTCCGGCGGTCGCCGGCGCCCCAGGCGGAGCTGACGGCCGCGGTGAAGGCGCTCGGGCTCATCAAGAAGGACATCGACGCCTGCGAGCGGTTCGAGGACCTGTCGGAGAAGAAGATCCTCGACAACCTCCGGACCGTGAAGCACCGCCTCGGGCCGGCCTACTACGACGCGAACGTCCTCTCGGCGATCCTCGAGGCGAACCTCGCGGCCAAGAACCGCTACCAGGCCCTCTACCGGGGAGAGGAGAAGAGGATCTTCGAGTCGTCCCAGCGCCTCCTCGCTCTCGAGCGCGAGCTCTCGCGCCGGCCCGAGGTCGCCGACGCGGACCTCCAGGAGGGCTTCCGCCGCTTCCGCCAGTTCAAGGACGAGTTCGAGAAGAAGCGGAGCGAGGGCGAGATCCGCCACAGCCAGGTGACGCGCCTCGCCGACTCGATCGACGAGCTCATGAGCAGGCTCGACGTCTCGTCGGGGGCCCCCGTGGAGGAGGCGCCGCTCTCGCTCGTCGACCTCGAGCCGGAGGAGCTCGACGAGGCGCGGGAGACGGTCAGCGGCTACTTCCCGCTGCGCGACGCCGTCGCGTCGGCGGTCCCGGAGCCCGAGCGGCCGGCGCTTCCCTTCGCGAGCGACCCGCTCCTCGGCGAGATCGCCTCCAAGGTCGTCTATGCGGTCGACCTGCTTCAGGCCGGCACCGGCTCGGGCCAGGCGGCCTACGGCTCCACCCTGTCCCGCTTCCGCCTCGAGCCGTGGGAGGTCCGGGCGGCGCGCCGCCTCCAGAACGGGGAGGCGGCGCGGAGCGCCGAGTCCGCCGCCACGGAGGCGCTCTTCCTCGAGGCGGCGGCGCTCCGCATCCGGGTCGACGAGATCGCGCAGGAGCTGAAGGGCTCGCCCGCCTCGCCGAACGACACGCCCGAGCCGCCCATATTCGGCGTCGCGGCGGAGTGCCTCGTCCGTTCGCAGGAGCTCGATCGGCGCTTCCGGCAGGCGCTCGAGGCGCTCGGCCCGGACGGCCCGCCGGAGAGCCTCAACGAGCTGACCCGGTCCCGTTTCCGGCTCCTGCGCGCCTTCTCGGGGCTCTGGCTCCTCCACAACGCGCGCGTCGGCGGCGCGGGCTGACCGGGAGCGCCCGGCCCGTCCGCGTTTGACCGGTGCCGGACGGGCGCGGAGAATCGGCGCCCGATGTCCGAAGAGAGCCCGCAGCAGACGCCCGAGCAGAGCCTCGCCGAGCAGGTCGCCAACCGGAGGGCCGCCCGCGAGCGGATCGCCGCCCTCGGCCACCCGCTCTACCCGAACCGATTCGACGCCACCCACCTCGTCTCCGACGTCGTCTCCCGCTGGGGCGGGAGCGACGCCGCCGCGATCGAGGCCGAGCCCGAGGAGGGCCGCCGCGTGGCCGTCCCGGGGCGCGTCCTCGCCATCCGGAAGATGGGGAAGGCCGTCTTCGTCGACCTGTCCGACGGGCGCACGCGCGTCCAGGCCTACGTGAGGAAGGACGGCGTCGGCGACGCGGGGTGGGAGCTCCTGTCGAACCTCGACCTCGGCGACCACGTCGGCGTTCGGGGGGTCGTCTTCCGGACCCGGACGGGGGAGCTCTCGGTGAAGGCCGAGGCGCTCTCGTTCCTCGCCAAGTGCCTCCGGCCGCTCCCCGACAAGTGGCACGGGCTGACCGACGTCGAGAGGAAGTACCGCCAGCGGTACGTCGACCTCATCGTCTCGGAGGAGACGCGGCGGACGTTCGAGATCCGGGCGCGCGTCGTCTCCTACATCCGGCGCTTCTTCGACGCCCGGGGCTTCCTCGAGGTCGAGACGCCGATGATGCAGCTCATCCCGGGCGGCGCCGCGGCGCGCCCCTTCGTGACGCACCACAACGCCCTCGACGTCGACCTCTACCTCCGGATCGCCCCCGAGCTCTACCTCAAGAGGCTCGTCACGGGCGGCTTCCCGAAGGTCTACGAGATCAACCGCAACTTCCGGAACGAGGGGATCTCGACCCAGCACAACCCCGAGTTCACGATGCTCGAGTTCTACACGGCCTATGCCGACGCGCGCGACCAGATGGCCCTCACGGAGGAGCTCCTCGCGGGAGCCGCGCGCGAGATCCTCGGGACGACCGAGGTCGCGTGGGGCGACGAGAAGATCTCCTTCGAGGCGCCGTTCCGCCGGCTCTCGATGAAGGACGCCGTCGTCGAGTACGGGAAAGACGTCCCCGGCGGCGCGATCCGCGCCGAGGAGCTCGCGACCCTCGAGGGGCTGAAGGCGGCCGCCCAGCGCGCCGGCGTCGAGTCGCTCGAGCGCTTCGGCGACGTGCCGGGGAAGCTCCTCGCCGAGCTCTTCGAGACGCTCGCCGAGCCGCACCTCCTCCAGCCGACGTTCGTCGTCGACTACCCGGCCGAGATCTCGCCGCTCGCCAAGGCGCGCCCCGACGACCCTGGGACGGCCGACCGCTTCGAGCTCTTCGTCGGCCGCATGGAGCTCGCGAACGGCTTCTCCGAGCTGAACGACCCCGACGAGCAGGCCGAGAAGTTCCGGGCCCAGGTCGCCCAGCGGGCGAGCGGGGACGACGAGGCGATGCTCTTCGACGACGACTACGTCGAGGCGCTCTCCTACGGCATGCCGCCGACGGCGGGGGAGGGCGTCGGCATCGACCGCCTCGCGATGCTCTTCACCGGCTCCCGCTCGATCCGCGACGTCATCCTCTTCCCGCTCATGCGCCCGAAGGCGGCCCGCTGACGGAAGCCCTCCTCGCCCGCCGCTACCTCCTCGCCTCGCGCCGCGACGCGCAGGTCGGGGTCGTCGCGGCGGCCGCGTTCGTCGGGCTCGTCCTCGGCGTCGCCGCGCTCGTCGCCTCGCTCGCCCTCCTCTCGGGGTTCCAGTCGCACGTCCTCGCACGCCTCGCGGCCGAGACGCCGCACGTCCTCGTGACGCCCGCGGGGCGGCCCGACTTCGGCGAAGCGGACGACGCCGCGGAGAAGCTCTCCGCGCTTCCGGGAGTCGTCGGCGTCACCCCCGTGATCCGGGGGCGAGGCTGGATCACGGCGCGCGGGCAGGCCGTCCCTGCCGTCCTCGCGGGTCGCGAGGGGGCCGACGGGGTGACGCTCGACCCGTCGCAGGCGCGGCAGCTCACCGTGCTCCCGGGCGAGGACGTCGTCGTCGTCTCCTCGAGGACCCGGCTCTCGCCGCTCGGCCCGGTTCCCGTCACGGCCTCCCTGCCCGTGACGGAGGTCTCCGTCGCGCCGACCGGCCGTCACCAGCCCGAGGCGACGATCCCCGCCGAGGCGGCCCGCCGGCTCTTCGGCCTCCGGGCCGACGGCGCGACCGGCTACGAGCTGAGGCTCCGCGAGCCGGGCGAGGCGCCGGCCGCGGCCGCCCGGGCGCGCGCCGCCCTCGGCGAGGGGACGACCGCGGCGACGACGTGGCAGGAGGCGAACCGGCCGCTCCTCCTCGCGCTGAAGCTCGAGAGGCTCGCGATCTTCGCGACGGTCTTCCTCGTCGTCGTCGTCGCCGGCCTGAACCTCGCGGCGACGTCCGCGGTCCTCGCGGCGACGCGCCGCGGGGACGCGGCGGTCCTCTCCGTCCTCGGCGCGCCGCCCGCCGTCCTCTCGCGGGTCTTCCTCCTCGCGGGCCTCTTCCTCGGCGCCGCCGGCACGCTCGCCGGCCTCGGCCTCGGCGCGGCGGCGGCCGTCGTCCTCGACGCGACGAAGGCGCTGCCGCTCCCCGCCCAGCTCTTCTCGCTCTCCCACGTGCCGTTCAAGGTGACGGCGCGCGACCT
>JBDIBE010000111.1:0-9281 GCA_039812785.1 Thermoanaerobaculia bacterium
GGGCCGCGGCGCGTGCCGCCTCGGCTCGGACCTCCCAGTAGGGGTCGGAGAGGCCGGCGAGGAGCGCCGCCTCGACCCCGGCGTCGACGACGCCGAGGCGGGCGAGGGCGACGAAGGCGTTCCGCCGCACGAAGCCGACCTGCGCGAGGTCGCCCCCGAGGAGGCGGTGGAGGAGCGGCGCGGGCGTCCGGTCGGAGAGGAGGGCGAGGATCAGGGGGACCTTTTCCGTCGCACCGAGGAGGCCGAGGAGCTTCACGCCGCGGTTGCGCGCCTCCCAGTCGTCGTTCACGAGGAGCGAGGCGGCGCGGCTCCGGAACCAGGCGAGGTCGCGCGGCTCGACGTGGTCCTCGACGCGGTAGCGCTTCCCGGCCGCGGCCTTCTCGAGGCGGGAGAGGAGCTCCGCGTTCGAGACGACGTGCGGGGCCGGGACGAGCGTCGGGTCGATGGCCCCGGTGCCGCGCCCGGTCCTCACGTAGTGCGCGATCTCGGCCGCGGCGTCGAGGCCGAGGACGTCCTTCCCCCGGCGCGACATCTCGGCGAGGCGCACGTCGTCCCCCGCGAGGGCGAGGACCTTCCGGGCGAGGAGGGCGCCGTCGAGCTCCTCGACGAGGTGCCCGTCGCGGAGGACCGTCTCCTCGTAGAGGACCTCGGCGCCGCCCGCCCGCTCGAGGGCGCGGGCGTTGGCGACCTGGTGGTCTCCCGGGAGGTTCGCCTTCGGGACGACGAGGGCCGGGAGGCCCATCCGCGCGACCTCGTTGAGGCTCCCCGACCCGCCCCGGATGACGACGAGGTCGGAGACCGCGTAGACCGAGGCGATGTCGTGGAAGTAGCTCCGCGAGACGTAGAAGCCCGCGATCCGCTCCCGCTCCTCCTCCGTGTAGCGCGCGGCGAGGCGCGCCTCGGTGTCGGCCCCGGCGTCGTAGCCGGCGCCCTTGAAGAGGCCCGTGCCGTGGACGACGAAGACCCGGTCGGCGTGCGGGAGCAGGCCCCCCAGGGCGTCGACGAGGCCCCGGTTGAGCGAGCGCGAACCCTGCGAGCCCCCGAAGACGAAGACGACCTTTCGCCCCTCGGGAAGGGCGAAGTCGAGGCGGGCGCGCGCCTCGGCCGCGTCGACGTGGCCGATCCGCTTCCGGAGCGGGTAGCCCGTCACGGCGCCGTTGCCCGGGAAGAGCGAGAGGGTCTCGGGGAAGGTGACGAAGACCTTCTCGGCGAAGCGGCCGACGAGGCGGTTCAGCTTCCCGGGGACGGCGTTCTGCTCGTGGACGAAGACGCGCGAGCGGAGGAGGCGGAGCCTCTTCAGGAGGGTCGCCGCGAAGATGACGGGGGCCGAGGCGAAGCCCCCCGTGCCGACGATGACGTCGGGCCGGAAGCGGAGGAGGATGCCCGCCGCCTGGACGGTGCCGACGGCGAGGTCGACGAGGAAGCGCGCGAGCGCCGGCGAGGGGCGCGGGCCGGGGAAGCCCGCGGCCCTCACGAAGCGGATCGGGATCCCCTCCCGCGGGACGACCTGCTCCTCGGCCCGCCCCTTCACGCCGACGAAGAGCGTCTCGCTCCCCGGCTCCGCGAGGGCGGCGCCGATCGCGAGCGCCGGGTTCACGTGCCCGGCGGTCCCGCCGCCCGTCAGGAGGATCCTCGTTCCGGTCTTCAAGCCACGTGCCTCCGCCCGGCCGCGAGGCTCCGCCTGCGGCGCGCCCCCGGCCGGTCCGTCGCGCATTGTCCCCGATCGGGGGCGGCGGCGCGCCCCGCCCCACGGCTACACTCCGGCGCGATGCTCAGGGTCCACCTGCACGAGGAAGGGAAGGGTCTCCAGCTCCTCGAGGGAGCGACGCTCGCGGAAGCATGGCCGGGCCTGTCGGGCCGCTCGATATGGGTCGACGTCGAGGACCCGACGGAGGAGGAGGCGCGGGCGCTCGCCGACGTGTGCGGCTTTCACCCGCTCACCGTCGAAGACTCGCTCACTCCCGTCCAGCCGCCGAAGGTCGAGGAGTTCGGGAGCTACCTCTTCCTCCTCTTCCGCGGCCTCCGACCGACGGAGGAGGGGCTCGAGCTCGAGAGCTACAAGCTCGCCGCCTGGCTCGGCCCCGGGTTCCTCGTCACGGTCCACAGGCGCCCCGTCGCGGCCTGCCGCGAGGTCTCACGGCTCGTCCTCGACAAGGACCTGCCGATGGAGAGCCAGATGGACCGCGTCCTCCACGCGCTCGTCGACCGGCTCGTCGACGAGATCCTCCCGATCCTCGACCGCTGCGAGGAGCGGCTCGAGGAGCTCGAGGAGGACGTCTTCTCCCGGGCGCCCCAGAAGGAGGTCCTCCAGGAGCTCCTCGGCCTGAAGCGCCAGCTCCTGACGATCCGCCGCCTCGTCGCCCCGCAGCGGGAGATGCTCGGACGCCTCGCCCGCCGCGACCTGCCCTACATCGACGAGAGGACGTCCCACTACTTCCGCGACGTCTTCGACCACCTCGCCCGGATCGAGGAGACGACGATCGTCCTCACCGACCTCGCGAGCGGCGCGCTCGAGGCGCAGCTCTCCGTCGCCTCGAACCGGCTGAACGAGATCGTGAAGGTCCTGACGATCTTCTCGGCGATCTGGATGCCGCTCACCTTCCTCGCCGGCGTGTACGGGATGAACTTCGAGTACCTGCCGGAGCTGAAGATCCGCTGGTTCTACCCCGCCCTGTGGGGCGGCTGGATCGCGATCACCCTCGGGATGCTCGGCGTCTTCCGCTGGCGGCGCTGGATCTGACCCCGCCGTCCCACGTTTCGACGCGCCGCGGAACGACGACGTCTCAACTTCCGCTGCGACGCAGCTTTCCGTAGAATCGCCGGCTACCGCGCGGACCCCGGGGCGCGTGCCGGAGGTTCGGATGAAGGGTGAACTGGGAGATTTCCGCCTCGCGGAGCTGATCCGGACCTGCGGCCGGCACGTCGAGGACGTGCAGCTCCTCGTCCGGCGGTGGGGCGAGGTCGCGACCCTCTACTTCAGCTCCGGCGAGCTCGTCCACGCCGAGAACGGACCGCTCAGAGGGAAAGCGGTCTTCTTCGACCTCCTGACGTGGAAGACCGGGTCGTTCGAGCTCTTCACGGACGTCCCGCCTCCCGCGACGACGATCCGCGAGCCCCTCGCCTGCCTCTTCGAGGAGGCGCTCTGCCGGAGGGACCGGATGCAGGCCGCCGTCCGCGAGGTCCTCGGCACGAAGGGCGAGAAGGCCGCCGCGAGGATCGCGGCCTCCGAGGAGTCGTGCGCGGCGCTCGCCGAGGCGGCCCGCGACGCCGTGAAGTTCGCCCGCCTCTTCTCGAGCCGGGAGGCGGCCGAGGATCTCAGGAAGCGTCTCGCCGCGCTCTGCGGCCAGGAGGTCTGACCGATGGAAGCCGTCGTCTACGTCCTCTCGACCCTCGCCATCGTGGTGATGGGGATCGACCTCTGGCTCGCCTTCCAGCTGAAGGCGGCGATCGGCCGCGGCGACATGGCGAAGGGCGAGGTCGGGAGGAAGTGGAACCTCCTGACCGTCCTCCTCGTCGTCTTCTTCGTCGGCTACCTCGCCTCGCCGCTCCTCGTCGTGCTGAAGCTCGACCCGGCCTGGGGGAACGTCCTCGTCTTCACCGTCTTCCTCCTCGGGGCCGGCTTCGTCTTCGTCGTCGTCGGGGTCCTCAAGGACATCCTGACGTTCCTCGACGTCCTGAAGTAGGCCCGGGCTACGGCCCCGGGACGGGCTCCAAGATCTCGCCGAGCGTCGCGAGCTCGGCGCGGATCGCGGCGGCGTCGCCGACGGCGACGATGCGCGCCGCGCCCGTCCCGAAGACGCGGCGCGAGGCCCGCCTCACGTCGGCCTTCGTCACCTTCGCGAGGCCCGGCACGACCCGGCCGATCTCCTCCGGCGGGAGGCCGAGGACCCAGAAGCGCGCGACCTCCTCGGCCACCCCCGACGCCGTCTGGAGCCCGATGGCGAGCGAGCCGGCGTCGCGCCGGAACGCCCGCTCCATCTCCTCCTCCGAGGCCTCGGTCGTCGCCATCCTCTCCATCTCGTAGAGGATCTCGTTGAGGGCGGCGCCCGTCACCTCGCTCCTCACGGCGGCGAACGTCCGGACGCTGCCGCGCCCCGCCATCCAGCTCGCGCCCGCGCCCGGCGAGTAGGTGTAGCCCTTCGTCTCGCGGAGGTTCTGGACGAGGCGCGAGGTGAAGGAGCCGCCGTAGATCGTCAGCGCGAGCTCGAGGGCGTAGGCGTCGGGGTCGGTGCGCGGGATGCCGGGGCCGCCGACGAGGAGGTTCGTCTGGACGGAGCCGGGGCGGTCGAGGACGACGATCCGCCGGGGGCCGCGCGGGTCGGCCGGGACCGGGACGGGCGGCGGCGGGGCGCCCTCTCCCTTCCAGCCGCCGAGGAGGCGCTCGGCCTCGGCGAAGACCGTCTCCGGATCGACGTCCCCCGCGACGAGGAGGAGCGCGCGATCGGGCCGGAGCCGCCGGGCCGCCTCGGCCGCGAGCCGCTCCGGCGTGACGGCGTCGATGGAGGCCGCCGTCGGCGAGACGACCGAGTAGGGATGGCCCCCGTAGACCTCGCGCGCGAAGGCGCGGACGCCGAGGAAGAACGGCTCCGACTCGCTCGTCTCGAGCTCCTCGAGGGCGAGGTCCTTGACGCGCTCGACGCCGTCGACCGGGAAGGCCGGCCGGAGCGCGGCGTCGGCCACGAGGTCGAGGAGCAAGGGGACGCGCGAGGCGAGCCCCGAGGCGGCGACGGTGAGCGAGTCGGGCCCGGCGCCCGCGAGGAGGTCGCCGCCCGCCTCCTGCGCGAGGTCGGCGAGCTCGGCGCCGCTCCGCGTCGTCGTCCCCTCGCGGAGAGCGGCCGAGAGGAGCCGCGCGAGGCCCGGCTCGGAAGGCGCGTCGTCGGAGAAGCCGCCGCGAAACACGAGACGCGCCGTCGCGAGCGGCACCCCCTCCCACGGCACGACCTGGATCGCGAGGCCGTTCGGGAGGGCCGCCGTCTCGACGCGCGGCGCCGGGACGGGGCGCTCCTCGCCCAGCGGCGGGAGGTTCGCGGGGGCGTTCACTTCTCCCCCTTCGGCGGGACCTTCGCGATCGCCGCGCGCGCTTCCGGAGCGAGCCACGCGGCCGCGCGGCGGAGGTCGTCCGACGTCACCGCCTCGACCGCCGCCGGCACCTCGAGGAGCGCCTCCGGCCGGCCCGCGAACGCCGCCGCCTGCGCGAGCTCGACGGCGAGGCCGAGCAGCGGCTCGAGGCCGGCGTAGAAGTCGGCGAGGACCTTCGTCTTCACGCGCGCGAGCTCCCCTTCCGGGACCCCCTCGGCCGCGACCCGCGCGACCTCCGCGTCGAACGCCGCGAGGACGTCCGCCTCGCTCACCTCGCGCCGGTAGCCGACGCGCGAGAGGAAGAGCGTCGTCCCGTCGTACCAGGGGCCTCCCTGGAACGGGTTGAAGCCCCCGGAGAGGTCGGTCGCGATCTCGCGCCCCTCGACGAGCCCGCGGTAGAGGCGCGAGGCGCGGCCGTTGTGGAGGAGCTCGCCGAGGACGAGGAGCGGGATCGCGTCGCGGTGCGTCCGCTCCGGCATCCGCCACCCCATCGCGATCGCCGGCGTCCGCGCGAGCGGCGCCTCCTTCACGAGGAGGACGGGCGACGTGCGGGGCGGCTCGAGGAGGTCGGGCCGCGGCGCGGGGACGCCCCGCGCGATCGCGCCGAAGCGCTTCGTGGCGAGGTCGAAGACCTCCTCCGCCCAGACGTCCCCCGCGACGGCGAGGATCGCGTTGTCGGGCCGGTAGAACGCCGCGAAGAAGCTCTCGACGTCCCCGAGCGTCGCCGCGTCGAGGTCGTGGAAGTCGCCGTAGCCGTCGTGCGCGTTCTCCCACTTCGCGAAGAGCGCCTGCGGCAGCTCGCCGTACTCGAAGAGCCCGTACGGGTCGTTCTGGACGTTCGACCGGATCTCCTCCTTGACGACGTCGCGCTGGTTGGCGAGCGACTCCTGGCCGAAGGCGAGGCCGGCCATCCGGTCGGCCTCGAGGAAGAGGACCCTCTCGAGCGCGGACGACGGGGCGTCGATGACGTAGATCGTCACGTCGGGGCGGGTCTGCCCGTTGTTGCTCCCTCCCGAGCCCTCGCAGACGCGGTCGAAGACCCCCTTCGGGGCGGCCGGCGTCCCCTCGAACATCAGGTGCTCGAAGAGGTGCGCGAAGCCGGAGCGGCCGCGCGGCTCGAGGCGCGAGCCGATCCGGTAGAGGACGCAGAGGCCGAAGACGGGCGCGGAGCGGTCCTCGGAGACGACGACCGTGAGCCCGTTCGGCAGGGCCCGCGTCGCGACGGGGACGTGGAGCGTCATCCCTTCAGGAGCTGCCGCGCGATGACCATCCGCTGGATCTCGGAGGTCCCCTCGCCGATCGTGCAGAGCTTGACGTCGCGGTAGAACTTCTCGGCCCTGAAGTCCTTCGTGAATCCGTAGCCGCCGTGGACCTGGACGGCGAGGTTCGCGACGCGGACGGAGACCTCGCCCGCGTAGAGCTTGCACATCGCCGACTCCTTCGTGACCTTCATCCCGCGGTCCTTCATCCACCCGGCCCGCCAGGTGAGGAGGCGGGCGGCGTCGATCTCGGTCGCCATGTCGGCGAGGTAGTTCTGGATCGACTGGAACTCCGAGATCGGCTTGCCGAACTGGACGCGCTGGCGCGAGTAGGCGAGGGCGCAGTCGTAGGCCCCCTGGGCCATCCCGAGGGCGAGGGCGGCGATCGAGATCCGGCCGCCGTCGAGCACCTGCATGGCCTGGGTGAAGCCCGAGCCGAGCGGCCCGACGAGCGCGTCCTTCGGGACGCGGCAGTCCTCCATGACGAGAGTCGCCGTGTCGGAGGCGCGCAGGCCGAGCTTGTTCTCCTTTTTGCCGGCGCGGATCCCCTTCTGGTGGAGGTCGACGACGAAGGCCGAGATGCCGTGCGTCCCGGCGGCCCGGTCGGTGACGGCCATCAGGACCGCGACGTCGCCGACGGAGCCGTGCGTGATGAAGTTCTTCGAGCCGTTCAGGACCCACTCGTTCCCGTCGAGGACGGCGGTCGTCCGGGTCCCCTTCGCGTCGCTCCCCGCCTCGGCCTCCGTCAGGCCCCAGGCGCCGATCATCTTTCCCTGCGCGAGCGGCACGACCCAGCGGCGCTTCTGCTCCTCCGTCCCGAACATGTAGAGGTGGTTCGTGCAGAGGCTGTTGTGGGCGGCGATCGAGATGCCGACGGAGCCGTCGACTCGGGAGAGCTCCTCGATGACGCCGACGTAGTCGATGTAGGAGAGCCCCGCCCCGCCGTACTCCTCCGGGATGATGACGCCGAGCATCCCGAGCTCGCCGAGCCGCGCGATCGCCTCGCGCGGGAAGGCCTGCGCCTCGTCCCACTCCATGACGTGCGGGGCGAGCTCGCTCTCGGCGAACTCGCGGACCATCTTGCGGACCGCGAGCTGGTCCTCGGAGAGCTGGAAGCCGAACGGGACGGAGGCGGCGGCCGCGGCGGCCGCGGGGCTGTCGAGAAGCGTCGTCATCGGGGACTCCTGGGGCGTCGCGCCCGTGTGCGCAGATTCTATCCGCCGCCCTCCGGGGGCCGCCTCAGCGGGCAGCCTGCGGGGCAGCGGCGCCCCCGGGCGACGCCGGAGGCCACGGGCCGAGCGTCGTCCCGGGGTAGTAGGCCGCGAGGATCTCCGTCCAGCTCCTGCCCGCGAGCGCCATCCCGTAGGTCCCCGTCTGGCACAGGCCGACGCCGTGGCCCCAGCCGCGCCCCCAGAAGGTGTGGACGGGCGCGCCCCTGTCGTCCCGGCCCGTGACGAGCGTGAAGAGCGACTCGGGGAGCGCGAGGGCGAATCGGATCTCGAGCCCCGCGAGCTCGAACGACTCGCGGTCCGTCGTCACGCGGACCCGCGCGGCGCGCCCCGACGCTCCGCGGGAGAGGACCTCGAGGCTCCTCACGACCGTCCCGTTCCGGGAGGAGTCGCGCTCCTTCAGCTTCCCCATCAGCTCGACGCCCGTGAACCGGCGGACCCAGTGGATCCAGCTCGACTCGCGCTCGTAGAGCCCCTCGGCGCTCGGGACGAACACCGCGAGGAGGACGACCTCGCCGTCCCTCGCGAAGAGCCGCACGCGGTCCCCCGGCGCGGCGTCGAGCGCCTCGCGCGGCGTCCACGCCTCGCCCCCGCCGCGGTAGAGGGCGAAGCCGGGCGCGAGCGTCCGCTCCTCGCGCCCCTTCGCGTTCTTGACGGTCACCTTCCCCTCGGCCGCGCCGACGATCCGCCCCTCGGCCTCCTCGAGGCCCCCGAGGCGGACGAGGAGCGAGGCCCAGAGGCCGGCCGTCTCCTCGCCCGTGAGCGGGCGCGCCGTCGGGAGGGGCGTGGCGCCCGGAATCTGGAACCGGACGAGGGCGGTGAAGACGCGGCGCGCCTCCTCGCTCCAGCCGGCGGGCGCCGCGGCCCGCTCGGCCTCCTCCGTCAGGAGCGCCTCGTCTCCGAGGAGCCCGGCGAGGTTCGCGCAGACGGCCTCGGGGGAGAGCGTCCTCGGGGGCGGTCCGGCCGGGAGGCCGAGACGCGCGGTGAGCAGGGCGCGGGCCGCCTTCAGGTCGCTCCAGGAGGCGCCGTCGCGCCCCGCGGCCCGGAGGAGGGCCCGGCCCCGCAGCGAGAGCCCGGTGAGCTCGCGCGCGTTCGCCGGAGGCTCCGCGGCCCGCAGCGGCAGGCGCTCCTCTCCTCGGCACGGGACGGAGCGCAGGTACGGGAAGGCGGCCTTCGAGTAGGACGGGAAGACGACGCCCGCGTCCTCCGTCCGCCCGCCGCAGGTCGAGGTGAAGAGCGCGTCGGCGGGCGCCCCCTCGAAGAGGAGGACCTGGCCCGCCGTCTCCTTCACGGCCTGCGTCGAGAGAGGCTGCTCGGCGCTCTGGCCGCCGTAGACCTGGCAGCGCGCCGTGGCGCAGAGGTCGTATCCCTCGGCCGAGAAGTCGCCGCGCCGCTTCACCGCGTAGGTGCGCGCCGCGACGGCCTGCGCCTTCTGCGCCTCGAGCTCGTCGTAGACGCGCGGCCCGAGCTCGAGCGGGACGACGCCGAGGAGGTACTCCTCGAGCGCGACGCGGTTGACGGCGTGGACCGTGCCGCGCGGCGTCGCGACGACCCGGACGTACCCGCGGTAGCGCGCGTCGTTCACCGGCACGGGAGAGCCGTCGGCCGCCTGCACCTCCACGGGAGCGGGGACCTCGCGCGTCCCCTCGGCCGTCTCGACGAGGAGCGTCCGCGCGGGCGCGCCCGCCGGGGCGAGGCCGACGAGGAAGGCGTC
>JBDIBE010000112.1:0-9167 GCA_039812785.1 Thermoanaerobaculia bacterium
TTGTCGGCGAGGACGAGGAGGTCCTTCTTCACCTCGTCCATCCCGCCGACGACCGAGAAGTCGTGGGCGGGCTCGACGAACTCGACGAGGCCGAAGCACTCGCGCTCGAGGATCTCGCGCTTCCTCTTCGAGATGAGGCGGTCGACCTCCTTGCGCGCCCGCTCGGCCGCGTCGGCCGCCGCCGCGGCGGCCGGGTCGGCCGCGCCCGGGGCGAGGAGCGCGCGGATCTCGTCGCGCGAGAGGCCCGAGGTGAGCTGCGAGAGCTTCTTCGCGCGCTCGGAGGCGTCGGCCGCCGTCCCGAGGAGGCCCGCGAGGAAGGCCTCGCGCTCGGCGCGGTCCTCTTCCGCCGGAGGCGGCGGGGCGAGGATCGCCTCGATCTGGAGGAGCTTCAGGCCGGCCGTCAGGTCGGCGTAGCGCTCGGCCTCCTTCTCGGTCAGGCGCGGGTCGACGATCCGGGCGGCGGCCCGGCGCGTCTCGCGGTCGGGCATCGGGACGTCGACGACGGCCACCTTCGGGTTCGAGACGAGCTTCGGCGAGAGCTCGGCGAGGTTCTCGGCGACGAGGAGGACGACGTTGTCCTGCTTCTCGATCTGCGGGAGGAACGACCAGCGGTGGAGCGTGACGATCGAGGCCCGGTCGAGGTCCCCCTGGAACGACGGGTCGCCGGACGGGGCGATCGTCTCGGCGTACTCGACGACGACGCCGACCCTCCGCGACGTGACGAGGAGCCTCTCGAGCCCGGCGAGCGCCTTGTCGCGCCCCGCCTCGTGGAGCGCCTCGGCCTGTGCCTCGACGTCCTTCGACCTCTTCGCGAATCGGATGCCCGTCGCGAGGTTGTAGACGGCGATCGAGTCCCTCACGTCCTTCCAGAAGACGTCCGTGAGGAACTCCGTGAGCGGCTTCAGCGCGCCGTCGACGTGGACGAGGTCGTGGACGTTGCCGTGGAGGACGAAGAGGACCGCCTCGTTCCGGAGGTAGCGGCGGCGGAGGTCCTCGGCCCAGGCGGGGAGGAGGCGGGCGTCGGCCATGCGGGGCTCCTGTCTCGGGCTCAGGGGTTCGTGATGCCGGAGGCCTCGAGGAGGGCCTCGGTGTCGCGGGCCGACTGCTTGATCGCCTCGACCCCCTCGATGAGCTCGTCGAGCTGGCCCGAGAGCTCCTTGGGAGACTGCATCGTGACGATCTGGTCGGCGATGAGCTGGAACGAGTTCTCGATCAGGTCGAGCTGCCCGCGCGCGACGCCCAGGTAGTGCTGGATCTCGCGCATCCGTTCCTGGCGCTTGACGACGATGGCGAGGTTCTTCCGCGAGATCTCGGTCCGCTGGTCCTCGGGGTCGCCCCGGCGGACCTCCGCGGCGTAGCGGTCGACGTCTCGGGCGAGCGCCCGCTCGTCGACGGAGTCGAGGTAGGCCGCGTAGCGCGCGCAGGTGAGCGCCATCTCGACGAAGGCGTCGACGAGGCGGTCGGTCTTGACGAGCTCGCCCCGGAGGAGCTCGCCCGTGAAGGTCGGGTTCTGCGCGGCGAGCCGCTCGATCTCCTTCCGGCGCGCCACGAGCGCCTCGACGCGCTCGCGGTCGCCCTCCGCGAGGCCCGCGATCCGCTTCCCCCGCTCCTCCGCCTCGATCGCCTCGCGAAGCTTCGCGAAGCGCGGGTCCCAGAGGAGGTGCCGGAGGCGCCGGCTGTCGGGCGCCCAGAGGAGCCAGAGCGTCTCGAGGCCGAGGGCGCCGAGGATCGGGAGCGGGTTCAGCGTCAGGAGCGACGCGGCGGCCGCCCCGCCGAGGAGCGAGAGGTTGTAGGGGTTGAGGAAGGCCGCCTTCAGGTACGACGGCTGGTCGCCGAAGGCGCTGTCGACCGCCTTCCCCCGGAGCAGGTCGACGGCCGTCTCCCTCGCGGCGTCCCGGACGGCGGGAGAGATGCCGGAACGGGCCGCGGGCTTCTGCGCGGCGGCCCTCGGTCGGGTGACCTGCTGCTCCGGCACTTCGCCCCCGTCCTACGCCGCCGGCTGGGGGGCGTAGAGCATGTCGAGGAGCTGCTTCTCGATCGCCCGGAACTCGTTCGACGACTTCAGGTGGACGTCGCGCTCCGCGAAGACCGGGACGTCGACGCGGTGGAGGATCCGCGCGGGGCGCGCCGACAGGACGTAGCAGGTGTCGGCGAGGTAGACGGCCTCGGAGACGTCGTGCGTGACGAAGAGGATCGTGTTGTCCTCGTGGCGCGAGACGTCGAGGAGGAGCCCCTGCATCCCCCAGCGGGTCATCGGGTCGAGCGCCCCGAACGGCTCGTCCATCAGGACGACGCGCGGCTTGTTGACGAGCGTCCGGGCGATGGCGACGCGCTGCTTCATCCCGCCCGAGAGGTCCTTCGGGAAGCGCTTCGCGAAGTCGGCGAGGCCGACCTCCTTCAGCACCTCGCGCGCCCGCTCGGCGCGCTCCTTCGGCGCGACCCCCTGGAGCTTCATGCCGTACTCGACGTTCTCCTGGACCGTGAGCCAGCCGAACGACGTGTAGGCCTGGAAGACCATGCCGCGGTCGCGCCCGGGCGCGGAGACGGGCTGCCCGTCGAGGAGGACCTCCCCCTTCGTCGGCGGCAGGAGCCCCGCGACGGCCTTGAGGATCGTCGACTTGCCGCAGCCCGAGGGGCCGAGGAAGACGACGACCTCGCCGACGCCGGGCTTGTCGGCGATGTCGAAGGAGACGTCGCGGACGGCCTCGGTCCTCTCGCCGTCGCGCCCGACGTAGGTGACGGAGAGGTCCTTCACCGAGAGGCGCGGGACCGCGGGGACGGCGGCCGTCACGCGTTCACCTCCCGCCAGCGGAAGAGGAGCCGCGAGAGCGAGGTGATGAGGAAGTCGGTGAGGAGGCCGATGCCGCCGATGACGAGGAGGCCGGCGAACGACCACGACGCCTTCTGGTGGGTCCGCGCGAGCTCGACCATGTAGCCGAGGCCGTGCTCGGGGTTCACCGCCTCGGCGAGGATGACGTAGGTCCACGAGATCGCGTTCATGACGCGGAAGGAGTCGAAGATCTCGGGCGCCGCCGCCGGGAGGAGGACCGTCCGGATGACCTGGAGGCGCGAGGCGCCGAGCGTCAGCGCCGTCTGGACGTACTCCTCGGGGACCGCCCGGATCGCCGTGACGACGACGGGGAGGAGGTAGACGAAGACGCCGAGGAAGAGGAAGGCGATCTTCTGCTTCTCGTAGATCCCGAACCAGAGGATCAGGAGCGGGATGAAGGCCGAGATCGGCATGTAGCGGAGCGGAGCGACGATCGGCTCGAAGAGCCGGTTCACCGGCGTGAACGCCCCCATGAGGACGCCGAGCGGGAGCGCGACCGCCGAGGCGAGGAGGAAGGCGAGGGCGATCCGCCGCGTGGAGACGAGGATCGCCCCCCAGAGGTCGTGCTGGAGGAAGAGCTGGAGCGTCCCGCGGACGACCTCCGACGGCGACGGCAGGAAGTCGGCGGGCGCGAGGCCCCCGTAGCTCGCGACGCACCAGACGGCGAGGACGAGCGCCGGCATCACGAAGCCGAGGACGAGCGCCGTCCGCTTCGGGAGCGGCGCCCGGAGGGCGAAGGGTCCGCGAGTGCTCACCTGAGGCTCCTAATGCTGCGTTCTCCCTCGTGGGGGCGCGGGGGGGGTCGCGAAACCCCCGCGATCAGTTCGTCGCGAGGACGACCTTGATGTCGGTGCGGCGGTTCAGCTGCCGTCCGGCTTCCGTCGCGTTGTCGGCGACGGGGTTCGTCGCGCCGTGGCCGATCGTCTGGAAGCGGCTCGGCTCGATGTTCGGGAAGTTCTGAAGGACGTAGTTCTTCACCGCGAGGGCGCGCCGCTCGGAGAGCTGCATGTTCGCCGACGCCTTCCCCGTCGCGTCCGTGTTCCCCTCGACGCGGAGGTAGGTGTTGCCGAACGAGGTCATCGTCTCGCCGAGGGCGTCGAGGACGAAGTAGGAGCCCGGCATGATCTCGTCGCTGTTCGGCGTGAAGTGGATCTGGATCTGCTTGTTGATGATGGCGCGGTCCGTGGCCGACGGCGCCTTCGCGGCGACCTTCGGCTCCTCGACCTTCTGCGCCCGGTAGTCGCCCGCGAGAGCGCCGAGGAACCGGGTGTCGGCCCAGTCCTTCGCGTCGACCGGCTTCGTCACGAGCCCCTTCTTCCTCCAGATGACGAAGGCGGTGTCGAAGAGGGTGTCGTAGTGGGCCTTGCCGCCCGTCAGGCCGTAGAACTGCGCGTTGTCGGCGTACGGGGTCAGCTTGAGGCCCGAGAGCATCCCGGAGACCGTCTCGGCGTCGAGCTTCAGCGCCTTCCCGACGACGGCGTAGGCCCCGGCCGGGTCGGCCTTGATCATGTCGATCCCCTCGAACCAGCCGTGGACGAAGTCGCGGACGGTCTCGGGGGCGGAGTCGATCAGGTCCTGCCGGGCGCAGAGCGTGTCCGCGATGATGTTCGTGGCCGCGGCGGTGGAGACGAGGACGTGCGCCTCGTCGCCCCGCGCCTCGACGGCGGCGGAGAGGTCCGGCTCCCACGTCACCGCGGCGTCGACCTGCCTCGCCTTGAACATGGCGGCCGCGGCGGGCGCGTCCTGCGTGAAGACGATCGCCTTCTCGACGCCCGCGCGGTCCTCCGGCGAGAGCCCCGACTGCGAGAGGAGGTAGAGGAGGAGGAAGTGCGACGGCGTGAACTGGGTGCAGGCGACCTTCTTCCCCTTCAGGTCCTCGATCGACTTGATCGACGCGAGCGAGACGATGCCGTCGCCGCCGCGGGACCAGTCCTGCAGGAGGATCGACTTCGCCTTCGCCCCCTGCTCGGCGAGGATCGACGCCTCGCGCGCCCAGTTGTCGACGGTGTTCCACATGATGTCGACGTCGCCCTTGCGGAAGGCGGCGAGCTTGGCGGCCGGGTCCTCGAGGAGGACGAACTTCACGTCGAGGCCGTACTTCTTCTTGTACGGGGACGCCGGGCTCGGCTCCATCCCCGCGTTGAAGACGACGCCGGGGGCGTGGCCCGCCCAGGTGTTGATCCCGACGACGAGGGGCCGGTTGAGGCGGCCGCCGGACGCGAGCGCCGCGCCCGCGACGCCCTCGGAGCCCTTGCCGCGCTCGGCGTCGGCCGGGGCGTTCTTCAGGGCCGCGAAGTCGCCGGCGTCGACGCCGCCCGACTTCTCGGCCGCGGCGCCCTTCTCGGCGCCCGCCCACTGGCGGACGGTGTCCCCCTTGTAGTGCCAGAAGGCGTACCCGAGGACGCCGAGGACGACCACGGTGATGAAGAGCTTGGCGAACGGGGTGAGCTTCATGTCCCTCTCCCTGGCGGAGGGGACGGCCGCTCCGGCGCCGGATCGCGCCGCGGGCCCCTCCGCGCGAAAAGCCCCCGGCCCCCTCGCGGGGGCCGGGACGCTACATGGTCTTCTGTCCCTGCGCCGCCTGCGCGGCGGCCTTCTTCGCCTTCAGCTCGGCGAGCTGCTGCTTGGCCTGCACGTCGCCGGCCTGGGTCTTCAGCGCCGCGAGGCGCGCGTCGAGCGAGGTCTCCGAGAGCTCCTTGCCGAGGTTCGCGGCGGCGACCGTCGTCTTGATGTGGTCGCGGACGTTCTCGAGCGCCTTCACCTCGGCGTCGACGGAGAGCCCGTCGAGCTGCTCCTGGATCTTCAGGCGGGCCTGGGCCGACTGCATCCGCGCGAGCATCGTGTCGCGCTCGGCCTTCAGCTTCTTGATCTCCCCCTGGACCTGGAGGAGCGAGGCCTTCGCCGACTCGGCGTCCTTGGAGGCCGTGTCCATGTCGGCCTTCATCTCGGCGACGTCGGCCTCGAGCTGGTTCTTCTTCTGGATCAGGATGACGGCGAGGTCGTCCTGGCCCGTCTCGACGGCCGCGTTCAGCTCGGCCTCGGTCTGGGCCAGCTCGCGCGTCGCCTTCTTCAGGCGCTCGTCGATGTCCTCGCGGCGCCGGATGATCGCCGCCGTGGCGGTCTTGAGCTTGGTGTACTTCTCCACCATCGAGTTGATGGCGTTCTCGTACGCGATCTCCGGGTGCTCCTTCTCGACGTCGGAGATCCAGATCGAGAGGAACCCCTTCCAGAGGTTCCCCAGCCGGGCGAAGAAACCGACGTTGGCCATGCTTCAGTCCTTCCTCTCGGGCGCGGGCGGGGGCTCGACGAGCCTCGGGGACTCCTTGACCACCCGCGCCACCTCCTCCTGCCCGAAGAACTCGAGGACCTTCTGGATCTCGAGCTTCTTCGAGTTACAGCTCGTCTGTACGGACGCCTGCTCCTGCAGTTTCCGGTCGAGGAGCGCGCGGGCCTCGGCGATCTTCTGCTCGTAGCCCGCGACGATCTCCTGGACGCTGCGCGCCGTCCCGGCGGTGTCGGCCGCCGTCTTGCGGAGGTACCCCTCGAGGGCCTGGATCGACTCGACGCCCGCCTCGATGATCTTGTCGACGGGGACCCCGAACGCCTTCAGCGAGGCCTCGACGATCTGCCTGCGGACGGCCGGGTCGGTGCCCGGGGGGAGGCTGCCGAGGAGCGACTGCGCCTTGGCGAAGAGGTCGCGCTCCGCCGCGTCGACGCCGGCGGCGTCGAGGACGCCGTCGAAGTCGACCTGCCCCCCGACCGCCTTCGGCGGCTCCGTGACGAAGGCGACGGGCGGCGGCTCCGGCGGCGCGGCCGCGATCTCCTCCGCCGAGAGCGCCGGCGGCTCCGCGGAGGAGGCTCCCGCCTCCTCCCCTTCCTTGACGACGAACCAGCCGAGGACGGTCGAGCCCCAGTTCTTCTTTTCGCTCATAAGCGGTTCCGAATTCCGGATCTTATCAAGCGCCCCGGCCGAATCCGCCCGCGGGGCGGGGCGTCGTAAAGTCGGCGGCGAGATGAAGTCGGGCCACTGGAACCGCTCGATGGGCGACCTGAAGCGGCGGCTGACCGCCGCCGTGCCCCGCGACGTGCTCCGGGACCTCCACCGGAAGGAGCCCGCGCGGCACTTCGCGGTCGTCCTCCGGCAGGCGCTGCTCTTCGCCGCCGCCTTCGCCGCGGGGTGGGTCTTCGAGAGCCCCTGGGTCCGCCTCCCGGCCGCAATCGTCCTCGGCTTCTGCGTCTTCGACGGGACCGTCCTCCTCCACGAGGTCGTCCACCGGGCGGTCTTCCGCGCGGACCGCCCCCTGGCGTACCGGCTCCTCGGCCTCCTCTACGCCCTCCCGTCGGGGATCTCCCCGACCCAGTTCACCCGCTGGCACCTCGACCACCACGCCGAGCTCGGCTCGGCCGCCGACGACCCGAAGCGGGCGCACCTCTCGCCGAAGCGGAACGCCCGCTGGCTGAAGCTCCTCTACGCCACGCCGGCGCTCTTCCCGATCTACTTCCGAGCCGCCCGGACGGAGACGGCGACCTACCCGCCCGAGGCGAGGCGGACGATCGCCCTCGAGCGCCTCGCCGCGACCGCCCTCCATCTCGGCGTCGCGGCGGCCATCGGCCTCCTCGGCGGGTGGGAGCGCCTCGTCTGGCTCTGGGCCGTCCCGGTCTTCCTCGTCTTCCCGCCCGCGTTCACGCTGAACCGGCTCGGCCAGCACTACGACGTCGTCCCCGGCGAGCCGGCGAAGTGGGGGACCCGGATGGCCCGCTCCCGCTTCTGGGAGGTCGTCTACCTCTGGTCGAGCTACCACCTCGAGCACCACTACTTCCCGTCGGTCCCCTTCTACCGGCTGCGCGAGCTGAACGCGGCTCTCACGCCCTTCTTCGAGACGGAGGGAGTCCGCGAGCGTCGCTACCGCGACCTCCTCCTCGAATGGTTCGTGAGGAACCGCGCGCCGCACACCGACTGGAGCCTCCCGGGGCCGCCCGATCCCGGCCCGGCCGGACGGGCCCGCTCCGGGCCAGGCCCCCGGGAATGACCTCCGGGCTCTCCCCGTAATACACTCGGGGACCCCGCATGTCCGAAAACAGAGGCCGCATCCTCGTCGTCGACGATGAGCCCTTCGCCAGGACCGTGGTCCGGCGGATGCTCGAGCTGGACGGCTGGACGGTCTCCGAGGCCCGGACGACGAAGGACGCCCGCCTCCTCCTCGCGCAGGAGCCGGAGCCGGTCGCGCTCCTCCTCGACGTCCTCCTCGACGGGGAGAGCGGCCTCGAGTTCCTCGAGCGCCTCCGCGACGAGGGGCTCCTCGTGCCCGTCATCGTCATGACGGCGATGGAGGACGTCGAGACGGCCGTCCGCGCGATGAAGGGGGGCGCCTACGACTTCCTCGTCAAGCCGATCACGCCGGAGCGGCTCCGGACGGCGCTGAAGCACGCCTCGGAGCGGAGCGCCCTCCTCGCCGAGAACCGCGACCTCCGGAAGCGCGTGCGCCAGGAGGCGTTCGGGCGGACGCTCGTCGGCGAGAGCCCGGCGATGAAGGCGCTCTTCTCGGAGATGGAGCGGGTCGTCGAGACGGACATCGCCGTCTGCCTCCTCGGCGAGACGGGGACGGGCAAGGAGCTCGTCGCCCGCTGGCTCCACGAGAACGGCCCGCGCGGCAAGGGCCCCTTCGTCGACATCAACTGCGCGGCGATCCCCGAGACGCTCATCGAGAGCGAGCTCTTCGGGCACGAAAAGGGGGCCTTCACGGGCGCCGCCGCCCGGCACAAGGGGAAGCTCGAGCAGGCCGACGGCGGAACGCTCTTCCTCGACGAGCTCGGCGAGATGGCGCACCCGACGCAGGCCCGCCTCCTCCGCGTCCTCCAGGAGAAGACGCTCGTGAGGGTCGGCGGGAGCGAGACCGTCCCGTACAACGCCCGGCTCGTCTCGGCGACCCAGCGCGACCTGACCGCCGCCGTGCGGGAGGGGCGCTTCCGCGAGGACCTCTACTTCCGCGTCGTCGTCTACCCGCTCCGGCTCCCGCCGCTCCGGGAGCGGACGGAGGACATCCCGCTCCTCGTCCACCACTTCGTCCGCCTCTTCCGGGCGAGCACGGGGCGGGCCGTCGAGGGGGTGACGCCGGAGGCTCTCGTCGCGCTCGAGGCGTACGACTGGCCGGGGAACGTCCGCGAGCTCCAGAACGCGGTCTTCCGCGCCGTCGTCGCGGCGCGGGGGCCGTTCCTGACGACGGCCGAGTTCCCCGACCTCTCGCCCGACCGCAACCCGCGCTACCTGCCGCGCCCGTACCCGCCGCGCGGCGAGGCGCCGCCCCCGGGCGCGGGCGCCTCGCCGCGGCCGTCCGCG
>JBDIBE010000113.1:0-9148 GCA_039812785.1 Thermoanaerobaculia bacterium
GCCCGCGGCGAAGGCGAGAAGGACGGCCGCGGCCGCGCCGAGCCAGGCGAGCGGCGGGAGCGGCCGTCGCTCGTCGTCCGTTGGGCCCGCGCCGAGGCGGGGAAGCCCCGACGACGAGCCGCGCGGCCGCGCGACGACCTCGCCCTGGAGCTGCTCGACGTGGGGCAGGAGGAGGCGGGCCGACGCCGGGCGGTTCTCGGGGTCCTTCTCGAGGCACCAGGCGACGATCCGCGCGAGCCGCTCGGGGACTCCGGGGACGAGCGCGGTGAGCGGCGAAGGGACGTGATTGAGGACGGCGTCGAAGGCGTCGTCCGGGCTGCTCCGCGCGAAGGGGGAGCTCCCGGTCATCAGCTCGAAGAGGAGGATCCCGAAGCCGAAGAGGTCGCTCCGGCCGTCGACGGGCAGGCCGCGCACCTGCTCGGGGCTCATGTAGCCGAGCGTCCCGACGACGAAGCCGGTTCGGGTCAGCGTGTCCCGGTCGGCGTCCGGGCCGGAGGTCTCCGGCTCGACGGGAGCGGCCGTGTTCGGGTAGATCCAGCGGACGAGGCCGAAGTCGGCGATCTTCGCGTTCCCCTGCGCGTCGACGAGGACGTTCTCGGGCTTGATGTCGCGGTGGATCAGCCCCTTCTCGTGCGCGGCCGCGAGCGCCCGCAGGATCCCGACGGCCCAGCCCGTGACCGTCGGGAGGTCGGGGCGCCAGCTCCCCTTCAGGACCCGGCGGAGCGAGCCCCCGTCGACGAACTCCTCGACGAGGTAGCGGACCCGCGTCTCCCTCGGTCCGGCGGGGCCGGGGAGGGAGACGGCGGCGTCGCCGACGTCGTGGATCCCGACGATGTTCGGGTGCGTGAGCGCCGCGGCGGCGCGCGCCTCGCGCAGGAAGCGCTCCACGGCGCGCTCGTCGCGGACGAGCCCCGGCGGGAGGACCTTGACCGCCACGTCGCGCATGAGCCGAACGTCCCGCCCGCGGTAGACGGAGCCCATCCCCCCCGCCTCGATCGGGGCGACGATCTCGTAGGGGCCGAGGCGGGTGCCGGGGGGGAGGCTCATCGATCGTCTCTTCTGCGACGCTCGGCGGATCATGTTCGAGAGGCGGGCGGGAGTCCACCGCCCCCCGCCGCTAGAATCCGGGGCGATGCTCCTCATCTCCCGGACGCTCCACTTCAACGCCGCGCACCGCCTCTTCCGCCGCGACCGCTCCGACGAGTGGAACCGCGCGACCTACGGCGCCGCCTCGAACGCCGCGGGCTACGGCCACAACTACGCGCTCGAGGTCTCCCTCGAGGGGAGCCCTTCGGCCGAGGACGGGATGGTCGTCAACCTCCTCGACCTCGACCGGATCCTGAAGGAGGAGGTCGACCACCCGCTCGACCACCGGAACCTGAACGAGGAGATCCCCGGGTTCCGCGACACGGTGCCGACGGCCGAGAACCTCGCGCGCTGGATCTGGGACCGCGTCGACGCGCGCGTGCGGAAGGAAGGGTGGCCCTGCCGGGTCGCCGCCCTCACGCTCACGGTCACGCCGTCGTTCCGCGTCGAGCTCCGGGCCTCCTGAGGCGGGTCAGCCCTCGAGCGGGCGGCGCGTCGCCCGCCGTCTGCGGAACGTGAGGTGCTCGCGGGCGCCGGCGGCCCGCGCCGCCTCGACGCAGCGCTCGCGCCCCCAGGCCACCTCGGCCGGGGCGTGGGCGTCGGAGGAGAAGACGAGCGGCGCCCCGGCGGCGACGAGCTTCGACAGGAGCGCGGGAGCCGGGTAGATCTCTCCGACCGGCTTGCGGATCCCGGCGCTCGACACCTCGACGGCGACCCCGGCCGCGGCGACCGCCGCGACGGCGGCGTCCTCGGCCGGCGCGCTCTCGGGCGGGCGCCGGTGTCCGAACTTCTTCGGCAGGTCGAGGTGCGTCATCACGTCGAAGAGGCCGGAGGCGGCCGCCTTCGCCACGAGCCGGTAGTACTCGTTCCAGAGGTTCGCGGAGCCCTCGCGCTCGTGCCGCGCTCCGGCCCCGGGGGCGTCGATCCACCCTCCGGCGACGTGGTGGACCGAGCCGAGGACGACGTCCCAGTCGAAGGGCGCGAGGAGCGCGCGGAGCGCCTCCTCGTGCCCCTCGGCGTAGTCGGCCTCGATGCCGAGGAGGACGTCGATCCGCCCGCGGAACTCCTCGCGGAGGGCGAGGACCTCCTCGACGTAGCCGGGGAGCTCGGCGCGCGTCATCGCGAGCCCCGGGTCGGGGTCGTCGCCCGGGAGGAAGTAGAGCGGCACGTGGTCGGTGATGGCGATCTCGGTCAGCCCCCGCGAGAGGGCGTGGAGGACGTAATCTCGCGTCGCTCCGCCGGCGTGACCGCATCGCGCGGTGTGGACGTGGTAATCCGTCACGACCATGGCGGCGGAGGGTAGCAGGCGCCGGGGCGGCCCGGAGGGAGGAGAGGCGATGGCGATCCGGATCAACCGCGTCTACACGCGGGGCGGCGACAAGGGGGAGACGAGCCTCGTCGGCGGGCAGCGGATCGCCAAGGACGCGATCCGGATCGAGAGCTACGGCACGGTGGACGAGCTGAACTCCATCCTCGGCCTCGCGCGCGTGGCCAACCGCGACCTCCCGGGAGCGGACCCGGGGGACCGCGAGAGGCTCGACGCCGTCCTCTTCCGGATCCAGAACGAGCTCTTCAACCTCGGCTCCGACCTCGCGACGCTCCCCGGCGACCGGCACCCGAAGCAGCCCGTCGTCGAGCCGCGGCACGTCGCCTTCCTCGAGGAGACGATCGACGACCTGAACGCCGGCCTCCCCGAGCTGACCTCGTTCGTCCTGCCCGGGGGAGGCCCCGTCGGCGCCCACCTCCACCAGGCGAGGACCGTCTGCCGGCGGGCCGAGCGGCTCGTGACGACGCTCGCGCGGCAGGAGCCGATCGGCGAGCAGTGCCTCGTCTATCTCAACCGCCTCTCCGACCTCCTCTTCGTCCTCTCGCGCTGGGCCGCGAAGGCGCGCGGCGAGGCCGAGACGCTCTGGCGCCCGGAGTGACGGGGGCGCCCGCGGGGCGCCGTCAGAGCTGCTCGAGGAGCCGCGGAGGGACGTAGCTCTTCAGCTCGGCGCGGTCGGCGCCGAGGTGGGGCGATATCTCGAAGACCGAGAGCGACGCCTTCTTCACCGGGACCTCGACGTCGCGCCTTCCGGAGACGAGCTTCCCGAAGAGCCTCCCGAGGTGCGGCTCGTGCCCCACGACGAGGACCGACGCGAAGCCCCCGTCCTCGAGCTCCTCGAGGAGGACGGCCGGGTCGGCCCCCGGCAGGAGCGCCTCGGTGACACGGACCTCGCCCCGGTACCTGCAGGCGGAGACGACGGCCTCCGCCGTCTGCTTCGCGCGGAGGAGCGGGGAGACGAGGACGGCCTCGAACCGCGGGTCCATCCGGGCGATCGCCCGGGCCACCGCCTTCATCCGCTTCGTCCCCGCTTCGGTGAGGGCGCGGTCGGCATCGAGGCCGCTCGGGGAAAGGGCCTCCGCCTCCGCGTGCCGGAGGATGTGGAGGAGCATGCCGGAAACCTACCACAGCGCGCCCGGCCCCACCCGGAATTGTCCCGGTCCGAGGCGCGTTGCAGAATCGACGGCCGGGCGCCCCTGCGCGCCGCCGGAACCGAGGAAGAGATGCCGAACAAGAGCCACTACTCCGTCGCCGTCATCGGCTCGGGCCCCGCGGGCCTGACCGCCGCCATCTACACCTCCCGCGCGAACCTCGAGCCGGTCGTCTTCGAGGGGGTCCAGCCCGGCGGGCAGCTCACGACGACGACCGAGGTCGAGAACTACCCCGGCTTCGAGCACGGCATCCAGGGCCCGGAGCTGATGGACACGACGCGGAAGCAGGCGATGCGCTTCGGCGCCGAGATCTCGAACGACACCGTCGTCGAGGCGGCGCTCGACGCGCGCCCCTTCGCGCTCACCCTGGAGAGCGGCGCGAAGGTGACGTGCGACGCCCTGATCGTCGCCTCGGGCGCCTCGGCGAAGTACCTCGGCCTCCCGAGCGAGAAGAAGCTCATGGGCCACGGCGTCTCCGCCTGCGCCACCTGCGACGGCTTCTTCTTCCGCGGCAAGGAGGTCGCCATCGTCGGCGGCGGCGACACCGCGATGGAGGAGGCCGGCTTCCTGACGAAGTTCGCGACGAAGGTCTGGCTCGTCCACCGGCGGAACGAGTTCCGCGCCTCGAAGATCATGGCCAAGCGCGTCCTCGAGAACCCGAAGATCGAGGTCGTCTGGGACTCCACGATCGACGAGATCCTCGGCGCGCCCGAGACGGGCGTCACCGGCATCCGCGTGCGGAACGTGAAGACCGGCGCCGAGCGGGTCATCCCGGTCCAGGGCTACTTCTCGGCGATCGGCCACGAGCCGAACACGAAGATCTTCCGCGGCAAGCTCGACATGGACGACGTCGGCTACCTGAAGGTGAAGCACCCGACGACGTACACGTCCGTCGAGGGGGTCTTCGCCGCCGGAGACGTCGCCGACCACATCTACCGGCAGGCGATCAGCGCCGCGGGCGAGGGCTGCAAGGCCGCCATCGACGCGGAGCGCTGGCTCGCGTCGCGGTAGGGAGCCGAGGGGAAGCCGAGGGAAGCCGAGGGGTCAGGTCTCGAATGGTGTATTGTTCGAAGAACAATACACCATTCGAGACCTGACCCCGTCGCTCTTGACCCCGTCTCTCATCAGAACGCCTGGGCGCTCGAGAACGAGAGGAGCCAGCCGGTCCGGCCCTGCGGGTCGGGCCGGAAGGCCCGCGCGAGGTCGACCCTGAGGAGCGTGTTCCGGCCGGCGCGCGGGAGGCCGATGCGCAGGCCCAGCCCCGCGTCGAGGAGGCGGTACCAGCCGTCCGGATCGCCCCAGGAGACGCCTCCGTCGACGAAGACCGCCGCACCGAGGACGGCGAGCCTGAGGACGTCCGGGACGAGGACGGCCCTGAGCTCGGCGTTCGCCGTCACGTTCCCCTCGCCCGTCACCGCGTAGAGCGGGTAGCCCCGGACGCCGTTCTGGCCGTCGAGCTGGATCTGGTACTCGGGGTCCGGGTTCCACGCCTGCCTCCAGCCGACGTGCGCCGCGAGGAGGGCCGGCCCGACGGGCCACCACCCGCGGACGGAGGCGCTGAGGCGGGCGTTCTGGAGCCCGCCGTCGAGTCGTGTCTCGAAGCCGACCGTGCCGATCGTGAAGCCCTTCCCGACGAGCGCTCCCGCCGAGCCGCCGACTCGGACGCGCCCGGCCGCGTCGGCCGAGATCCCGCCGGGGGAGACGGCGACGTCGACGCGGGCGACGGGCGCGAGGTTGAAGTCCTCGTCGCGCCCGAGCTGGTCGTGGTTCTGCCTCACGATCCAGTCGCGCGCCTCGCGCTGGAGGCCGCCGCCGAACCAGAAGAAGGAGCGCCCGTCGGCGGGGGGCGGCGGCCCGAAGCTCCCGGCGGCGAGGTCGATCTTCTCGGGGCCTCCGAAGACGACGAGCCGATCCGCCCTCTCGCCGTGCGCACCGAGGAGGAAGCCCCCCTCGAGCTCGATCCGGCGCTCGTCCTTCTCCCAGGCCGCGACCTCCTCGCCGCCCGCGTACTGCTTCGTCTCGAAGGTCGCCTGTCGGAAGAGGAACGAGCCGGCGGCGGGCGTCAGGAGGCTGTCGAACGGCCGCGCGAGCGAGACCTCCGTCGACTGCCCGTCGGAGAGGTCCGACGCGGAGACGCGCAGAGCCCAGCGCGACCCGAGGAGCTGCGGCTCGTACCAGGTGAGCGAGCGCGAGATCCGCTCCGTCTCCTTGTCGTAGCGGAACGAGAGCCGCCGGCCGCTCCCGAAGAGGTTCCCTTCCTCGATCCCGAACTGGTAGGTCACCTTCCCGCCCTTGCTCGAGAAGGCGACGCGGGGGATGAGCGTCCAGTTGTCGCCCGTCTCCACGATCACCCTCGTCCCCTCGGCGCGCACGTCGACGTGACGGAAGAGCTGGGTCGCGCGGAGGCGCCGCTCCGCCTCGGCGAGAAGCTCCGGGTCGAGCGGGTCGCCGGGAGAAAGGAGGAGCTCCCGCCGGATGAAGGTCTCGCGGGTGACGACGTGAAGGGCGTTCGCGAGGCCGTACGGGACGAACGCCTTTCCGGCGTCCGACGGCGAGAAGACGTCTTCCCGGCGAATGACGATCTCCGAGATCACCGGCCGCTCCTCGCCCCGCGCGCCGCGCGAAGGGGCGAGCGCCGAGAGCGCGCCGAGACCGGCGGCGAGCGCGGTCCGGGCGAGGCGGCGGGCCTTGGGTCCCTGGCGTCGCCTCTCTCTCACCGTCGCCAGAGGATACGCGGCGCCCGGGGCGCGAGGCCTCCCGGGCAGGATCGCGTGAGCGGGGTCACTCCCCGCCCTGCAGAGGCCGGCCTCTGCCCCGTCGAGCCGCGCCACCAAGCCTCGTTCCGAGAGGAACTTGCCCCTGGCCTCTTCTTGGCCCTTGCGTTTCCGGGCGAGCCGCGCTATCTTTCCCGGCCCGCGTGCGCCCATAGCTCAACTGGATCAGAGCGTTTGACTACGGATCAAAAGGTTGGGGGTTCGAGTCCTCCTGGGCGCACCACCCCTTTTCCCCGGTAAGACGGAACGACTCTCCGACGGCCCCGCCAGCGCGGGGCCGTCGTGCGTTCGGCGCCAGGGGGCCCCGCGGCTCAGGCCGGCATTGCCAACGCTGTCACCCCGCTGACGCGCGTGTCATGCGGGGCCGCGCCCTCCGGCGCCCGGCCTCGCCGCGGAGCGTCCAAGTCGAACGGATTGAGGCTCTTCCGCCGACAGCCCCTCGTGGCACCGGTCCTGCTCTCTCGGCTTCGGCCCGGGACCCGCGGGCGGCTCCGCGACGTTCCGACGCCCTTCGTGCGAAGGGGGAGGTCCGTATGCAGATCGAAGTTGCGCTCCGCCGCCTCGGCGACCTCGAGCTGGCCCTGGCCGACCTCTACGAGTGGTACTCGGACGTCTTCGCGTCCGACCCCGAGGCGGTCTACGTCTTCATCAAGATGGCCCGCGAGGAGCGGGCGCACTACCGTCTCATCGACTTCCACCGGCGGCTCCTCGTGCGGGACCCCCGCCTTTCCGTCGAGATCGATCTCGAGCTCGGGGAGATCCTCGCCCTCGTCGCCCGGGCGAAGGCGCTCCGGTCCGCGAAGGCCCCGCCGACCCTCGCGGAGGCGATGCGGGAGACGATCGCGATGGAGGCGAGCGCGGCCGACAGCCTGTACCGGAACACGCTCTTCGAGGAGCACCCCGAGTTCGTGAAGCTCCTCGGCGCCCTCGGCGCGGAGGACCGGGCGCACGTCGAGAGGATCCGCGAGATGGCCCGGCGTCGCGGCGTCGTCCTGCCGGAGATGGTCGCGGCGTAGGCGACCGGCCGGGGGAAGCACCCCTTGCTAGACTGCCGGGTCGGCTCCGGCAGCACGGCGCCCGCGTGGGCGGCAGGGGGAACGGGATGGGCGGTCACCTCTCGCGGGCACGGCAGTACCTCCTGTCGGGCGTCTCGTACGCCATCCCGTTCGTCGCCGCGGGCGGGATCCTCATCGCCGGGGCGATCGCCTTCGTCCCGATGACGCCGGCGGGGCCCGACTTCTCGAACGCCCCGCTCCTGAAGACCCTCCTCGACGTCGGCGCGGCCGCCTTCGGTCTCCTCGTCCCGGTCCTCGCGGGATACATCGCCTTCGGCATCGCCGACCGCCCCGGACTCGCCCCCGGCTTCGTCGGCGGCGCGATCGCCGCGCAGGTCGGCGCCGGGTTCCTCGGCGGGATCGTGGCGGGGCTCCTCGCGGGCTTCGTCGCCCTCGGGGTGAAGAAGCTGAGGGTCCCGCCTTTCCTGCGGCCCGTGATGCCGATCCTCGTCATCCCGGTCGTCGGGTCGGTCGTCGTCGGCTTCCTGATGTACCGCGTCGTCGGCGTGCCGATCCAGCGGCTCATGGCCGCGATGACGGCCTGGCTGCGGGAAATGAGCGCCGGGTCGAGCGTCGTCCTCGCCCTCGTCCTCGGCGCGATGATCGCGTTCGACATGGGAGGGCCGGTCAACAAGGTCGCGTTCTTCTTCGGCGCGGCGATGATCAAGGAGGGGAACTACGCCGTCATGGGCGCGTGCGCCGCCGCGATCTGCGTGCCGCCGCTCGGCCTCGGCCTCGCGACCCTCCTCGGCCGGAGGCTCTGGAGCGAGGAGGAGCGCGACGCGGGCTGGGCCGGCCTCGCGATGGGGATGATCGGGATCACCGAGGGAGCGATCCCGTTCGCGGCGGCCGACCCCGTCCGCGTCATCCCGACGATCATGGCCGGCTCCGCCGTCGCCTCCGCCCTCGCCATGCTCGGCGGCGTCGGCGACCACGCGCCGCACGGCGGGCCGATCGTCCTCCCCGTCGTCGACAATCGCCTCGCCTACGTCGCCGCGATCGCGGCCGGGTCGCTCACGGTGGCGGCCCTGATCAACGCCCTGAAGGCCTTCGCCGCCCGCCGCGCGGCCCGGGAGAGCCGATGAGGATCGTCGCCGTGACCGCCTGCCCCACCGGGATCGCCCACACCTACATGGCGGCCGAGAAGCTCGAACGGGCCGCGAAGAAGCTGGGGCACGAGATCAAGGTGGAGACGCAGGGCTCGATGGGGATCGAGAACGCCCTGACGAAGGACGACGTCGGCCGCGCCGACGTCGTCCTCCTCGCCGCGGGGATCGCCGTCCGAGATCGGGAGCGCTTCGATGGAAAACGCGTCGTCGAGGTCCCCGTCGCGGAGGCGATCCGGAACGCCGAGGGAGTCCTCGCGGGCCTCGGGGCCTGAGGGGCGCGCCGTGGCCCTCGAGATCGCCTTCGTCTTCCCGCTCCCGGGCGGGCTCCACGCGCGCCCCGCGAGCCGGCTCCAGGAGGAGGTCGCCCGCTTCCGCTCCGTCGTCACCTTCCTGAACCGCGCGACGGGGGCGGGCGCGAGCGCGCGGAGCGTCCTCGGCCTCGTCGCGACCCGGACGGCGAGCGGGGAGCCGTGCGTCCTCCACGTCCAGGGAGAGGACGAGGCCGAGGCCGCCGCGGCGCTCCGCCGCTTCGTGACGAAGGACCTCCCCGGCCTCGACGAGGCGCCTGAAGCCCGCGTCGCGCCGGGCGGGCCGCTGCCGCGCGCCCTCGCGGTCTCGGGCGAGCGCGTCCTGCGGGGCGCGCCGGCGA
>JBDIBE010000114.1:0-9079 GCA_039812785.1 Thermoanaerobaculia bacterium
GAGAAGGATCGGGAGGAAGGCGGCGCGCCGGATCGTTCGCATCGCCCCCTCTACGCCGCGGGGCCCGGCGCGGACGTGGCGCCCGGCCTCAGCGGGGGAGAAGCGTCCGCGGGTCGCCGGGCGCGGCGTCGATGAGGACGGCGTAGGCGGCGACCGTCCCGCCGGCCGCGGCCGGCTCGAGGACGAGGCGCGCCCCGGCGACGTCCCCCTCCGCGCCGAGCACGCGGGCGACGCGGGAGAGCTGCGTCATCCCGAGCGGCGGCAGCGTGACGGTCCCCGCGCCGAGCCGCGCGCCGTCCTCGGAGACGAGCTCGAGGGCGACGACGACCTCGGAGACGCCCGGGTTCGCGACGACGAGGTTCGTCCGGAAGGAGGCGTCCTCGCGGATCCCGGGAATCGAGCGCGGGGCGCCCCGGCCGATCCACTCGGCGGGGCCCGCCGCGGGGACGCTCTGTCCGTACGTCCCGCCGCCGGCCGCGGGCGTCGTCGTCTGCCCGGAGGCGACGATCCCGCCCGAGGCGGACGTGACGTGGAGCGCGCCCCAGCCCTCGTCGATCGAGAAGAGCGTCCCGAGGACGTCGCTCCACCTCCGGCTCGCCCCGGCCGCGAGGGCGACGCTGCGGGCCGGGCCGCCCGATCCGTCCCCGTCGTGCGAGGCGAAGCGGACCTCGACCTCGGCGGCGAACGCGCCCGGGTTCGAGAGGGTCAGCTCGGTCGTGAAGAACGTCCCGCCCGCGCCGGGGCTCCGCGCGGAGGAGGGAAGGACGAGCCGCGTCGCGGGCGCGAGGGCGGGGAGGACCGCCTCGAGAGCGCGCGCCAGCTTCTCCGTCTGCGCGGCGTCGGTGCGGACGGACCGCGCCTGCTCGGCGTGGAGGAACCGGCCGCTCGCGGCCGTCGCGGCCTTCGTGCAGGGCGCGGGAGAGCCGTTGCTGAAGCGCCCCTGGACGTTCGTCCCGCCCGTGAGGCTGCAGGAGGAGCCGCCGATCCCGGCGGCTCCGACGGTGAGGCCTCCCTCGGCGAGAAGGCGCTCCCGGAGGGCCGGAACGAGCGGGCCGGGGTCGGCGCCGACGCCGCTCGAGAGGAAGACGTCCTCGCAGGAGGAGTCGGCGTGGCCGTGGACGCTGAAGGAGACCGACGCGGGCCAGAGCGACGAGAGCGCCTCGTGGGCCGCCTCGAACGGCCCCGCCGAGAAGTGGGCGGGGTCGGAGACGCGGTAGTACGACGCTCCGCAGACGTCCGTGGTCCCGTCGCACGGCGTCCGCTCGGCGTTCGCGCAGCGGTGCGTCCCGGCGAGGACGAAGGCCCGCGCCCGGAGCCTCCGGAAGAGGGCGAAGGCCTGGTTCTCGGTCTCGACGTCGTAGCGGGCGTGAGGCGCCTCGACGACGAGGTCGCAGAGCGGCGCCGGGTCGAAGGCGAAGGTCCCCCAGCCCTTCGTCAGGGGCGTCCGCTCCTCGAGCAGGAGGACCTCGCGGGCGCCCGCGCCGGTGTCGGCGAAGCGGACGACGCGGTAGGGGAGGCCGGCCGACTCCGCGAGCGCGGCGGCCCCCTCCACGTCCCCCGAGGCCGCTCTCGAGACGAGCTCGCGGAAGCGCGCGAGCTCGTCGGCCGAGGGCTTCACGAAGCCCTCGCTCCCGGACCCGGGCATGCGGGAGGCGATCTCGCGGACGCGCGCCGCGAGGTCGCCGCTCTCGGAGACGACGGTCGCGTCGGCCCGCGCGGCGGCGGAGAGGAACGCGGCGAGCGCGATCCCGGAGAGGAGGCGTCGAGCGCGGACCATCGGCGAATCGTAGCCCCGGAACGGAGCGGACCGCGAGCGGGAGGAAGCGCCTATCCTCGGGGCGTGACCGGCTTCGGCCTCGCCCTCCTCGTCGGGATCCCGCTCCTCGTTCTCCTCGTCGTCCTTGAGGGGAAGAGGCAGGCGCGTATCTACGGGAAGCCGAGCGCCCGCCCGAACCTCGCGGGCGTCGGGATGCTCGAGCTCCAGAAGCACCTTCAGGCCGACCGGCGCGTCGAGACGCTCGTCGAGCAGGCGAAGGACGAGGCGGGGGAGACGCGGGAGGACGGCTCGGGGGAAGGGCCGGAGGCGGGACGGCTATGATTCTGCCGATGTTGCGAGCCGCGCAGCGCAGGGCGACCTGGGAGGACATCGCCTCCCTGCCGGAAGGCGACCGGACGGAGGTCGTCGACGGCGAGCTCTGGTCGGCGCCGAGCCCGCTGCCGCGGCACGGGTTCATCGAGGGCGCCGTGGCGGGCTTCGTCGGCATGCCGTTTCAGTACGACCCGCGAGGCCCGGGGGGCTGGTGGATCGTCCCGGAGGTCGACGTCGAGCTGACGCCGCACGACGTCGTTCGCCCCGACCTCTCCGGCTGGCGCCGCGAACGGATGCCGCGCTTCCCGGCGGAAAGGCCCGTGCGGATCGTCCCCGACTGGGTCTGCGAGATCGTCTCGCCTTCCTCGGCCCGGATGGACCGCCTCGTCAAGCCGTCGCTCTACCTTCGGACCGGCGTGCCGCACCTCTGGATCGTCGATCCCGACGCCCGGATCCTCGAGGCGTTCGAGGCGAGGGACGGCGCGTGGCTTCGCCTCGGGGGCTGGAGCGACGGCGACGTCGCGCGCATCGCCCCCTTCGACGCCGTGGAGCTCGACGTCGGCCGCCTCTTCCCGCCGGAGGAGCCTGCGGAGGGCTGATCCGGCGGCGCCCCGCCCCGCGGGAGTCCGCCCTCGAACGAACGAAGGGCCGCGCGAATGCGCGGCCCTTCGGATATCCGGGATCAGAGACAGGCGAGCCTCAGCCCTTCGCCTGTGCCTCCACCATCTTCTTCCGCGTGTAGGGGATCAGGCCGCCGGCGTCGATGATCGCCTGGCGGGCCGGCGGGAGCGGGACGACGTCCCACGACTTGCCCGTGGTCTTGTTCGTCACCTTCGTCCCCTCGACGACGACCTCGTCGCCGACGGAGGCCGTGACGCCGGGCGCCGTGATGATGTTCAGGCCGAGGTTGATCGAGTTCTGCAGGAAGATCCGCGCGACGTCGCTGGCGACGATCGTCAGCTCCCACCCCTTGAGGCAGGAGACGGCCTGCTCGCGCGAGGAGCCGCAGCCGAAGTTCTTCCCGCCGACGAGGACGGAGCCGGGCGGGATCTCCTTCGCGTTCAGCTTCGCGTTGAGCGCCGGGTCGTTCGCGAAGGCGAACTGCGGCGTCTCGGTCGGGAGGACGGTGGCCATGTAGCGGCCCGGGTAGATGACGTCGGTGGAGACGTCGTCCCCGACGACGAATGCGACCTTGCCCATGTTCAGCTCCCCTTCCGCGGGTCGGCGAGGACGCCGGCGACGGCCGAGGCGGCCGCGACGGCGGGCGAGCAGAGGTAGACCTCGGACTTGGGGTTCCCCATACGCCCCTTGAAGTTTCGGTTCGTCGTCGAGACGGCGACCTCGTTGTCGCCGAGCGCCCCCTCGTGGACGCCGAGGCACGGCCCGCAGCCGGCGTTCATGACGACGGCGCCGGCGCGCATGAAGTCGGAGACGTAGCCGCGGTCGAGCGCCTCCTGGAAGACGCGCCCCGAGGCCGGGAAGACCAGCATCCGCGTCCCCTGGGCGACCTTCTTCCCGCGGACGATCTCCGCCGCGGCCTCGAGGTCGTCGATCCGGCCGTTCGTGCAGGAGCCGATGACGACCTGGTGGACCTTCACGCCCGCGACCTCGGAGATCGGCTTGACGTTGTCGACGGTGTGCGGACAGGCGATCTGGGGCTCCATCTTCGAGACGTCGACCGTCACGACCCGCTCGTAGACGGCGTCGGCGTCGGGGACGACCGGCTCGACCGGGTCGGTGACGCCCGCCTCCTCGCGGAGGTAGCGGAGCGTCTCCGCGTCGGCCGGGACGATGCCCGAGGTGGCCCCCGCCTCGACGGACATGTTGCAGACGGCGAGGCGGCCCGAGGTCGACATCTTCCGGATCGTCTCGCCGTGGAACTCGAGGACACGGAAGTTGGCTCCCTGCGCCGTCAGCTTGCCGACGAGGTGGAGGATCAGGTCCTTCGGGCCGACGTGCGGCGGGAACTCGCCCGTCACCTCGACCTTGATCGTCTGCGGCACCTCGACGTTGACGGCGTACCCGAGCGTCCAGACCGAGGCCATCTCCGTGGCGCCGATGCCGAACGAGAAGGCGCCGAGGGCGCCGTGGCTCGTCGTGTGCGAGTCGGTCCCGACGACGACCTGCCCCGGACGGACGTAACCGTACTCGGGGAGGATCTGGTGGCAGATGCCGCCGACGTCGCCGCGAACGTCGTGGAAGCGCGAGATCCGGTGCGCGTCGACGAACTCGCGGATCTTCTTCTGGTTCGAGGCGGTCTTCGGCGATTCGGCCGGGACGCGGTGGTCGAAGATGATCGCGATCTTCGAGACGTCCCAGGGGTGGGCCTCGACGCCCGTCCCCTCGTAGATCTCGAGGAACTGGTTGATGACGAGCGCGGCGTTCTCGTGGCTCATCGCCACGTCGACGCGCGGCTCGACGACGTCCCCGGCGGTCACCTCGGGGAGGCCCGCGGCCCTTGCCAGGATCTTCTCGACGACGGTCTTGCCCATGGGCTTCTCCTTAGACGACGCCCTCGGCCTTCAGGCGGGCGACGTCGTCCGTCGCGTAGCCGATCCGGCCGAGGATCTCAGCGGTGTGCGCGCCGAGGCGCGGGGGCGGCGCCTCGATCGACCCGGGGGTCTTCTCGAGCTTCGCCGTGAGGTTGAAGAGGGGGAGCGCCCCGATGCCGGGCGTCTCGACGTTCTCGAGCGTCTTCCGGTGGACGACCTGCGGCTGCGAGAGCGCCTGCCCGAGCGTCAGGATGTCTCCCGAGGGGACGTCCTTCGCGTTGAGGAGATCGACCCACTCGGAGGTGGGCCGCCCGGCGAGCTTCGCCTCGAGGAGCGGCGTCAGCGCGTGGCGGTTCTTCTTCCGGGTGTCGCGCTCCTGGAACCTCGCGTCCGTCTTCAGCTCGGGGACGCCGAGGACGTCGCAGACCGCCTCCCACTGCTCCTGCTTGTTCGCTGCGATGTTGACGAAGCCGTCCTTCGTCCGGAACGTGCCCGACGGGGCGGCCGTGAAGTTGTCGTTGCCGATCGCGACGGGCGGCGCGCCCCCGATGAGGAGGTTCGCGGCGACCCACCCCATGAGCGGCATGATCGAGTCCAGGAGCGCGACGTCGATCGCCTGGCCCTCGCCCGTCCGCTCGCGGTGGAGGAGGGCCGCCATGATGGCGAACGCCGCGTTCAGCCCGCCGACGGTGTCGCAGACGGGGAAGCCGGCCCGGAGCGGGTGGAGCCGCTCGTCGCCGTTGACGTCCATCTCGCCCGAGAGCCCCTGGATGATCTGGTCGTAGGCGGGCTTGTCGGCGTCCGGCCCGTCCTGGCCGAAGCCGGAGATCGCGCAGTAGACGAGCCGCGGGTTGATCTCGCGGAGCGCCTCCCAGCCGACCCCGAGCCGGGTCATGACGCCGGGGCGGAAGTTCTCGACGACGACGTCGGCCTTCGCGACGAGCTTCCGGAAGATCTCTTTCGCCTCCGGTTTCTTGAGGTTCAGGGTGAGCGATTTCTTGTTCGCGTTCTGCGCGAGGAAGCTCGTCCCCATCAGCTCCTTGTTGAGCTTCGGGACGTTGCCGAGCTTCCGGGCCAGGTCGCCGTCCGTCGGGTTCTCGACCTTGATCACCTCGGCCCCGAGGAGGGCGAGGTGGAGCGTCGCGAACGGGCCGGAGAGGACGTTCGTCAGGTCGAGGACGACGACGCCGTCGAGGACCTTCTTCGTCATGCGGGAGACTCCTCTTTCCTCAGCTGCGGGACGGGACCCGTCCGGTGGACGCGGCCGGGCATCTCGCGCCCGAAGAACCCCTCGACCTCCTTCGCGACCGCGATGAGGCCGGCGAGGTCGACGTCGGTCCGCTTCCCGTCGCGCTGGAGGGTGTGGACGAGGTCCTCGGTCGCGACGTTCCCGGCGGCGACCTTCGTGAAGGGGCAGCCGCCGAGGCCGGCGAAGGAGGACTCGAGGGAGACGGCGCCGGCGCGGAGCGCCGCGTACACGTTCGCCATGCCGGCGCCGTAGGTGTCGTGGAGGTGGCAGGCCGCCTCGATCCCGGGATGGAGCGCGAGGAGCTTCCCGTAGAGCCGCTCGACCTGCTCGGGATAGGCGTGCCCCGCCGTGTCGGCGAGGGCGATCGTCAGGAGGCCGGCATCGACGTAGGCGCGGGCGATGTCGAGGACCCGGCTCTCGGGCACGTGCCCCTCGAAGCCGCAGCCGAAGGCCGACTGCACCGAGACCTGGACCTTCCGCCCCGCCTCGACGGCCTTTCTCGCCGTCGCGACGATCCGCTCCGTCGCCTCGGCCGTCCCCATCCCCGTGTTCTTCCGGCTGTGGGTCTCGGAGGCCGAGACGCCGAGGCAGACCATCTCGACGCCGCAGGCGAGCGCGCGGTCGAGCCCCTTCTCGTTCAGGACGAGCCCGGAGTAGACCGCGTGCCCCTTCCGCTCCGCTCCCGGCGCCGTCAGCGTCCGGAAGAGCGCGTCGGTGTCGGCCATCTGCGGGACCTTCTCGGGGTGGACGAAGGAGCCGACCTGGACGACGTCGAGGCCGGCCTCGCAGAGCGCGCCGATCCAGCAGAGCTTCGTCTCCGTCGGGACGACCGTCTTCTCGACCTGGAGCCCGTCCCGCGGGCCGACCTCGTGGAGGACGATGCGGTCCGCCGCCACGTCAGAGCGCCCGGGCAACGGCCTCGCCCATCTCGAGGGTCGTCGCCGAGCCGCCCATGTCGTACGTCCGGACCTTCCCCTCGGCGATGACCTTCGCGACGGCCGCCTCGAGCTTCGCCCCCTTCTCGGGCTCGCCGAGGAAGTCGAGCATCATCTTGGCGGCGAGGATCGTCGCGAGCGGGTTGACCTTGTACTGCCCGGCGTACTTCGGCGCCGAGCCGTGGCTCGGCTCGAAGACGGCGAGCTTCTTCCCGATGTTCCCCGAGCAGCCGAAGCCGAGGCCGCCGACCATCTGGGCCGCGAGGTCCGAGATGATGTCGCCGTAGAGGTTCGGCGCGACGAGGACGTCGTAGCTCATCGGGTTCTTCAGGAGCCACATGCAGATCGCGTCGATGTTCGCGTCGTCGACGGCGATCTCCGGGAATTCGGCCGCGACCTTCTTCGCTTCCTCGAAGAAGAGGCCGTCGGACGCGCGGACGACGTTCGCCTTGTGGACGATCGTCACTTTCTTCCGGCCGAACTTCCGCGCGTACTCGAACGCGGCGCGGACGATCCGCTCCGAGCCCTTCCGCGTGTTGATCTTGCAGGAGATCGCGAGGTCGTTGCTCCGGTAGCCCGCGAAGTTCCCGTAGGGCTTGCTGATCGCCCGGAGCGTCTCGGAGAGGACCTCCGGGACGGGCGAGAACTCGACGCCGGCGTAGAGGTCCTCGGTGTTCTCGCGGAAGATCGTCAGGTCGATCGTGTCCTTGAAGTTGAGGGGGTTCCCCGGGTAGGCCTTGCACGGCCGCAGGCAGACGTAGAGGTCGAACATCTGCCGCATCCTCACGATCGGCGAGCGGTAGGTGAGCCCCTTGCCCTTGAGCTCGGGGACGAGCTCCTCTTCCGCGGCCTTGACGGGCTTCGACGTGATGGCCCCGAACATCGCGGCGTCGGAGGACTTGAGGAGGTCGATCGTCCGCTGCGGGAACGACTCGCCCTCGGTGCACCAGAACTCCCACCCGATGTCGCCATGGGTGTAGGCGGCGTCGAGCTTCAGGGCGTCGAGGGTGATGCGGGCGGCCTCCATGACTTCCTTGCCGACACCGTCGCCCGGAAGCCATGCGATCTTGTAAGCGCTCATCGGAACACTCCCCCGCGCGGGCCCTCGGCGGGGCGCCGGCGCAGCAGCTTAGTCTAGCTCCGGAACGGTCCGGATTGCGGCTGCGACGGCGGGTCAGGAACGCCCGTATTCGCCGGTGTCGAGCGTCAGCCGGGCCCCCTCCTCGCCGTCGGCGAGGCCGAGGGCGGCGAGGAGAGCGGCGCACTCGATCCGGAGGGCCGGGAGGAGGGCCGCCGCCTCGCCGAGGGTCGCCGGGGCGGCCGAGAGCGACTCCATCCGGGCGGTCAGCGCCTCGACGCGGGCTCCGCCGAGGGCGGCGGCGCTCGACTTCAGGCTGTGCGCCGCGCGCCGGAAGGTCTCCGTGTCGGAAGCCGCGGCGGAGCGCTCCATCTCGTCGATCCGCTGCGGCGTGTCGCGCCGGAAGATCTCGAGGAGCGAGGCGACGAACCCCTCCGAGCCGGGGGTCTCGAGGGCGCGGAGCGCCTCGAGGGGGCCCTCGACGAGGACGGGGCGCCCTGCCTGGGGGGCGGGGGCGGCCTCCCGCTCGGGAGCGCCGCGCGGGGCGCGCCGGAGGGCCGCGACGAGGTCCTCGGCCCGGATCGGCTTGGAGAGGTAGTCGTTCATCCCGGCGGCCGCGCAGCGCTCGGCGTCTCCGGTCATCGCGTTCGCGGTCAGGGCGACGATGAACGGGCGCGGGTCGCCCGGGAAGAGGGCCCGGATCCGCCGGGTCGCCTCGAGGCCATCCATCTCGGGCATCTGGATGTCCATCAGGACGACGTCGTAGTCCCCCGTCCGGGCCGCCTCGAGCGCCTCGCGCCCGGTGGCGGCGACGTCGGCGCGGTAGCCCATCCGCGCGAGGTAGGAGAGCGCCACCTTCTGGTTCACCGCGTTGTCCTCGGCGAGGAGGATCCGGAGCGGGTGCGTCGTCCCGAGGTCGCGGGGGACGGAGGCGGTCCCGCCTCGGCGGCGGCGGCGCGAGACGCTGTCGTCGCGGAGCCCGGCCAGGACGGAGGCGAGGGCGCGGGGCCGCACGGGACGCGCGACGACGGCGGCGAAGAGGCCGCGGGGGCCGGCACGACGCCCGCGCGAGGTGACGAGGACGAGGGGGAGGGCGTCCGCGTCGCGCAGGCGCCGGATCGACTCGGCGAGGCGCCGCCCGTCGAGCTCGGACATCTCCTCGTCGAGGAGGGCGGCGTCGACGGCCTCGCCCGCCTCGACCCATGCGAAAGCCTCGCGCGGAGAGGCGGTCGCGCG
>JBDIBE010000115.1:0-9060 GCA_039812785.1 Thermoanaerobaculia bacterium
CCGCCGGCTGCGGCGGCGGGCCGGGCTCGGCCGCCCCCCGGCCCGCCGCGAGGAGAGCGGCGAGGGCGAGGAGGGCGGCGGCGAGCCGCGGGCAGGTCACACGCCGCCCCCGAGGACCTTGTAGAGGAGGACGAGGTTCGCCTGCTCGGCGAGGCGGACGCCGACGGCCGCCCGCTGCGCGTTGAAGAGCGCCTGCTGCGCGACGAGGACGCCGAGGTAGCCGTCGAGGCCCGCCTTGAAACGGGCGTCGGAGAGCCGGGAGAACTCCGCGAGCGACTTCACGAGGGCCTCCTGCGCGTCGCGCTGCGTCACGAGCGTCGTCCGGAGCGTGAGGGAGTCGTTCACCTCGGTGAAGGCGTTCTGAATCGCCTTCTCGTACTGCGCAACGGCGATCTCGCGATCGACCTTCGAGACCTTCAGGTTCGCCAGGAGGGACCCGCTCGCGAAGAGCGGGGAGACGATCTGCGGCGCGAAGCTCCAGACGCCTGTACCGGACTTGAAGAGGCCGTCGAGGTCGGGGCTCGAGGTCCCGAAGCCGGCGGTCAGGGAGATCCGCGGGAAGAACGCCGCCCGGGCGGCGCCGATGTACGCGTTGGCGGCGCGCAGCTGGTGCTCGGCGGCGAGGATGTCGGGCCGACGGAGGAGGACGTCCGACGGGAGGCCGGCCGAGAGCCCCCTCGGATCCGCGACCTCGACGAGGCGGTCGGGGAGGAGCCCGCCCGGGACCGGCGTTCCCGCGAGCAGGTCGAGCGCGTGCCGAGAGACGCCGACGGCGCCGGTGAAAGAGGCGACGGCCGCGCGGGCCGCCTCCACCTGGCTGCCGGCCTGGCTGAGCTCGAGGTCGGAGCCGATCCCGGCGTCGCGGCTCGACCGGATCAGCTCGTACGAGGCCTGCTGGGCCGCGAGCGTCTCCTTCGAGATCCGGAGGTTCTCCTCGTTGGCCGCGAGGTCGAGCCACGCGGCCGCCACGGCGGCGACGAGGGAGGTCTGCGCGCCGCGCCGGGCCTCCTCCGTGGCGAGGTACTGCTCGAGCGAGCGGGCGTTCAGGCTCCGGATGCGCCCGAAGAGGTCGAGCTCCCAGGAGGCCAGGCCGAGGCCGACCGTGTACACCGAGACGGTGCTCGCCTGGCCGTCCTTCCCGATGCTCTCCGGGACCCGGTGCCTGTCGCCCGTCGCCTGGACGCCGATCGTCGGGTAGAGGTCGGATCGCTGGATCCGGTAGAGGGCCTGGGCCCTCTGGATGTTGAGCGTCGCGACCCTGAGGTCGCGGTTGTTCGCGAGGGCGAGGTCGATGACGGACCTCAGCCGCGCGTCGGTGAAGAACTCCTGCCAGGGGACGTCCGGCGCGGCGGGCGGCGCCTCGGCCGCGGCGGGGGCGGGAGCAGCGCCTCCTTCCTCGAAGGACTCCGCCACCGGCATCGGCGGCCGCTCGTACCTCGGGATCATCGTGCAGCCGCCCAGGAGGAGCGCGGCGCCGAGGAGGGCGCCGGCGTGCGGGATCAGGTCGCGGTTCATCACTTCCCCTCCGCCGGGAGCGGCGCGTCGTCGACGGCAGGCTTCTCGGCGGCCTTCTTCCTCTCGAAGAAGGTCACGACGAGGACGTAGAGCAGAGGGATGAGGAGGACGGCGAGGAAGGTGCCGCTCAGCATGCCGCCGAGGACGCTCGTGCCGATCGCCATCTGGGCCCCGGCGCCGGCCCCGCTCGCCAGGGCGAGCGGCAGGACGCCGATGCCGAAGGCGAGCGAGGTCATGACGATCGGGCGGAGCCGCGTCTTGGCCGCCTCGAGCGTCGCCTCGACGAGGCCCATCCCCTTCTCGCGGTTCGCCACGGCGAACTGGACGATCAGGATCGCGTTCTTCGTCGTCAGGCCGAGGACGGCGAGAAGGCCGATCTGGAAGTAGACGTCGTTCGACATGCCGCGCAGCGAGGATGCGATCACGCCGCCGATGACGCCGAGCGGAAGGGCGAGGACGATCGAGATCGGGACCGTCCAGCTCTCGTAGAGCGCCGCCAGGACGAGGAAGATCACGAGGACCGAGAACGCGTAGAGGAGCCCGGCCTGCGACTCCGACATCCGCTGCTGGTAGGAGAGGCCCGTCCACTCGTAGCCGACCCCGGCGGGGAGCTTCGCGATGAGCTCCTCCATCGCGTTCATCGCCTCGCCGGAGCTGTGGCCCGGCGAGGGCTCGCCCTGGATGTTCATCGCCGGGAAGCTGTTGTAGCGCTCGAGGCGCGGCGAGCCGTAGACCCAGCGGCCCGAGGCCACGGCCGCAAGCGGGACGAGCTCGCCCTGCCGGTTGCGGACCCGGAGCCTCTGGAGGTCCTCCGGGAGCATCCGGAACGGGGCGTCGGCCTGGGCGAAGACGCGCTTGACGCGGCCTCCCTGGACGAAGTTGCCGATGTAGGCGCTGCCGAACGCCGTCGAGACGTAGCTCTGGACCGACGGGACGGGGACGCCGAGGGCGCCCGCCTTCTCCCAGTCGATGTCGACCTTGTACTGCGGCACGTCCGGCATCCCGTTCGGCCGCACGCGGGCGAGGCGGGGGTCCTGCGCGGCGAGGCCGAGGAGCTGGCCCATCGCCTTCGTGAGCCCGTCGTGCCCGAGGTCGCCGCGGTCCTGGAGCATCAGGTCGAACCCGGTCGCCGTGCCGAGCTCGACGACGGCGGGGGGCGGGAACGCGAAGATGAGGGCGCCGCGCTGGCCCGAGAGCGCTCCCATCGCCTTGCCGGCCACGTCCGTGGCCCGGAGGCCCGGGCGGTCGCGCAGCTTCCAGTCCCGGAGCTGGACGAAGACCATCCCCTGGTTCTGGCCGCGGCCGGAGAAGCCCATCCCCGCGACCGCGCCGCACGACTTGACCGCGTCCTTCTGGTCGACGAGGAAGTGGCGCTCCACCTCGCGCATCACCGCCTCGGTCTGTTCGAGCGTCGAGCCGACCGGGAGCTGGACCATCGCCATGAGGGTCCCCTGGTCCTCTTCGGGGAGGTAGCCGGTGGGCATCCGGACGTAGAGGAGCCCCATCGCCGCGACGATCGCCACGAAGACGACGGCGAACAGGCCCCTCTTCCCGAGGACGATCCCGACGGACGCCGCGTAGCGGTCGCGCAGCCCGTAGAAGAAGCGGTCGAACCAGAGGAAGAAGGGCCGGAGGACGCGAATGCCGGTCTCGGCCGCCTCATGCCCTTTCGCCACGGGCTTCAGCAGCGCGGCGCAGAGGACGGGCGTCAGGATGAGGGCGACGACGACCGAGAGGAGCATCGCGGCGATGACGGTCACGGAGAACTGCCGGTAGATGACGCCGGTCGAGCCCGGGAAGAACATCATCGGCCCGAAGACCGCCGCGAGGACGAGGCCGATCCCGATGAGGGCGCTCGTGATCTGGTCCATCGACTTCCGGGTCGCCTCGAGCGGGGAGAGCCCCTCCTCGCTCATGATCCGCTCGACGTTCTCGACGACGACGATCGCGTCGTCGACGAGCAGGCCGATGGCGAGGACCATCGCGAACATCGTCAGCATGTTGATCGAGTAGCCGAGGAAGCCGAGGACGCCGAACGTCCCGAGGATGACGACCGGGACCGCGACCGTCGGGATGAGCGTGGCCCGGAAGTTCCCGAGGAAGAGGTACATGACGAGGAAGACGAGGACGATCGCCTCGATCAGCGTCTTGAAGACCTCGTCGATGGCCACCTTCACGAAGGGGGTCGTGTCGTAGACGTAGATCGGCTTCATCCCGGGCGGGAAGAAGCGCGAGAGGTCCTGCATCTTCTCCTTGACCCGGCGGGCGGTGTCGAGGGCGTTCGCCCCCGCCTCCTGCCGGACCGCGAAAACCCCGGCCGGCTTTCCGTTGAACTTGAACTCCATGTCGGGGGCATCGGTGCCGAGCTCCGTCCGGCCGATGTCGCTCACCTTGACGACCGACCCGTCGGAGTTCGTCCGGAGCGGGACGCCGGCGAACTCCTCGGGCGTCTTAAGGAGCGACTGGACGAGGATCGAGGCGTTGAGGCGCTGCCCCGGGACGGCGGGGGCGCCGCCGAGCTGACCTGCAGAGACCTCGACGTTGTACGACCGGAGAGCCGCGACGACGTCGTCCGAGGTCATCCGGAACTTCGTCAGCTTGTCCGGGTCGAGCCAGACCCGCATCGAATAGGCCGTGCCGAAGACCTCGACCTCGCCGACCCCCGGCACGCGTCCGATGACCGATTCGACCTTCGACACGATGTAGTCGTTGAGGTCGGGGCTGCTCAGGCTGCCGTCCTCGGAGGTCACGCCGGCGATCAGCAGGTAGTTCCGGGTCGCCTTGCTGACGGTGACGCCCGCCTGCTGGACGACGTCCGGAAGGGCCGGCATCGCGAGCTGGAGCTTGTTCTGGACCTTCGACCAGGCGATGTCCGGGTCGGTCCCCGGCGCGAACGTCAACGTGATCTGCGCGCTTCCCGACGAGTCGGCCGTGGAGTACATGTAGAGCATCCGGTCGAGCCCCGTCATCTTCTGCTCGATGATCTGGACGACCGAGTCCTCGACCGTCTTCGCGGACGCCCCGGGGTAGGCGGCGCGGATCCCGATCGAGGGAGGGGCGATCGGCGGGTACTGGGAGATCGGGAGCTTCACGATCGCCATGACGCCCGCCAGCATCATCGCGATCGCGATGACCCAGGCGAAGACCGGGCGGGAGAGGAAGAACCTGGACATGACCGCCTCTTACTTCGCCGCCGGCTTTCCGGCGGCGGAATCGGCGGGCACGTCGGCCTTCGCCGCAGCGGCGAAAGGCACCCCCTTCACCTCCGCGCCCGGCCGGATCTTCTGCAGACCGTCGACGATGACGAGATCACCAGCGGCGAGCCCCTTCGTGACGAGCCAGCGGTCGCCGATGGCCCGGTCGAGAGCGAGCATCCGCTGCTCCACCTTGCCGTCCTTGCCGGCGACGAGGGCGTAGGGCGTCCCCTTCTGGTCGCGCGTGACGCCCTGCTGGGGGGCGAGGATCGCGTCCCTGACAACCCCTTCCTCGACGACCGCTCGAACGAACATCCCGGGAAGGAGGACGAGGTCCGGGTTCGGGAAGACCATCCGGAGCGTGACGGAGCCGGTGGTCGGGTCGACCGTCACGTCGCGGAACTTGAGCTTCCCTTCCTTCGCGTAGGTCGTCCCGTCCTCGAGGATCAGCCTGACCTTGCTCCAGGAGGAGGCGTCCCGCGTGAGGTCTCCCTTCCGGAACCTCTCGCGGAGGCGGAGCAGCTCGGCCGAGGACTGCGTCACGTCGACGTAGATCGGGTCGAGCTGCTGGACGGTGACGAGCGGCACGGGCTGGTAGGCCGTGACGAGGGCCCCGACGGTCACGCTCGACCGGCCCGTGCGCCCCGGGATCGGTGCGCGGATCGGCGTGTAGGAGAGGTTGACGCGGGCGCTCTCGACCGCGGCCTTCGCCGAGGCGACCGCCGCCTCGGCCTGCGCCGCCGCAGCGACGGCGTCATCGAGGTCCTGCTGGCCCGCGGCCCGGATCTCGACGAGCCCTCTCAGACGCTCGGCGCGGAGGCGCGCGGCCGGGAGGTTCGCCTCGGCCATGGCGAGGGAAGCCCTCGCCTGGTCGTACGTGGCCTGGTAGGGAGCCGGGTCGATCTGGTAGAGGAGGGTGCCCGCCTTCACGTCGGTGCCCTCCTCGAAGGCGCGCTCGCGAATCAGCCCGTTCACCTGGGGCCGGACCTCGGCAACGAGGTAGGGGCTCGTCCGCCCCGGCAGCTCGGTCGTCAGGACGACCTTCTCCGGGGCCATGGTCACGACCCCGACCTCGGGAGGCCCCATCGGCGGGCGGGCCTGCGGCTTGCCGCAGGCCGCGGGAAGGAGTCCGAGCGCGACGGCGGCGGGAAGGGTCAGTGCGGGCAGAGGGATCCGTCGGGTCTTCATCGTCATCTCCATATCGCGGGTGCTCTTTTTCAGCGGAGGCCGCTCGCGCGCGGCGCGTCGTCCGGCAGACCCGCGACCCCGGCCTGCAGGCCGGGCCAGTCGCGGTAGATCGACTCGAGCAGGGCCCTCGTCTCGAGCCCGGTCGAGCAGAGGCGCGTGCCGGCCTCGTGGATCAGGGCAAGGAGGTATCGGCCCGCGTCGTCGACGCGGGAGACGTCCGAGAGGTCGAGGAGAGAGGCCTTACCGGCGAATTCGGCGCGGGCCGCACGCCAGGCGTCTTCGAGGTCATGCACCCAGGCCCCCGCAAGGTCCCCCTCGAGCCGCAGTCGGGCGGCCTCGTCCAAGAGCTCAACCGTGATACGCAGCATCGAAGCTCACCTCGGCGTCGCTCAGCGCAAGTCAGATGCCGTGGGGAGCGGCGGCGACGATCAGGCACAAGCCGTTTCGAACAAACAGATTACAGACTTCGTTCGAGCCCCGGGCGACGCATGCGCCAACGGGCTGGCGCCAGCATTTTGGCGGATCGCCAAAATACTGGCGCCCCAGGCATCCGCGATGCCTGAGCCTCAGGCCCCTGGGCGGGAGATCCCGAGCTTCTTGAGCCGGAACTGGAGCGTCGAGCGGTTCAGGCCGAGCCGGGCCGCTGCGCCGTTCGGGCCGCCGAGGACCCATCGCGTCTCGGCGAGGACGGCAAGGACGTGCTCCCGCTCGGCCTCCCGGAGCGTGCGCGGCGGGGAGGCGGGGGCGGCCGGCGCGCCGTGGGCGCGAAGGCCGTCGAGCGGGACCCGCAGGACGGGCCCCGCCGTCAGGATCAGCGCCCGCTCCACGAGGTTCTGGAGCTCGCGGATGTTCCCGGGCCAGTCGTAGCGGACGAGCGCCGCCATCGTCTCCGAGGGGATCTCCTCGACGCGCCGCCCCATCTTCCGGCCGAGCTGCTGGACGAAGTGACGGACGAGGAGCGGGACGTCCTCAGGCCGCTCCCGAAGCGGCGGGACGTGGATCGGGAAGACGTTCAGCCGGTAGAAGAGGTCGGCGCGAAAGGTCCCCGCATCGACCATCTCGGAAAGGTCGCGGTTCGTCGCCGCGACGAGCCGGACGTCGGCCCGGAGCGTTCGGGAGCTGCCGAGCCGCTCGAACTCGTGCTCCTGCAGGACGCGGAGGAGCTTGGGCTGGAGCTCGAGCGGAAGCTCTCCGACCTCGTCGAGGAAGAGCGCGCCTCCGTGCGCGAGCTCGAAACGTCCGACGCGATCGGCGACCGCGCCCGTGAAGGCCCCCTTCTGGTGGCCGAAGAGCTCGCTCTCGAGGAGCCCCGCCGGGATCGCGCCGCAGCTGAGCTTGACGAACGTCCTTCCGCCTCGCCCGCTCCGTTCGTGGATCGCGCGCGCGACGAGCTCCTTCCCCGACCCCGTCTCGCCGTGGATGAGCACCGTCGCGTCGGTCGCCGCGACCGTCTCGACCTGGCGGAGGACGCGGCGGAGCGGCTCGCTCCGCCCGACGATCTCGTCGAAGGAGAGCTCGCTCCGGATCTCGTCCTCGAGGTAGAGCTTCTCGCGCGCGAGCCGGTCCCTCAGCTCGGCGATCTCCCGGTAGGCGAGGGCGTTGTCGAGGGCCGTGGCGATCTGGCCCGCGACCTGCGCGAGGAGCTCCGCCTCGTCCCGGTCGAAGGGCGTCTCCGCCCGGCGCATGACCGTGAAGATCCCGAGGCCTCGCCCCCGCGAGACGAGGGGGAACGCGAAGCCCGAGGAGACCCCCTCTGCCCGGAGCGTCTCGCCGCCGGGGAGCGAGAGCTCCTCGAGCCCCATCTCCCTCGGCCGGCCGACCCGGAGGAACTCGTCCGTCCTCTCCCTGTCGACCGGGTAGACCGCACCTTCCCGAAGGAAGCCGAGGCTCCCGGGAAAATCGAGGACGTGAAGGCGCGCGCTCCCGCGGCCGGGCTCGAGGAGGACCACGCTCGCCAGGTCGCAGCGGAGGACCTTCCTCACGTTCGCGGAGATCGACCGGAGGAGCCCGTCGAGGTCGAGGTTCGAGAGGACGCTGTGCCCGACCTCGAGGACGAGCCGGAGCCTCTCTCCGCTCCTCTCGAGCTGCTCGTTCGCCGCGCGGAGCCTCTCGAAGCTCGCCGCCCCGTCGATCGCGAGGGCGACCTGGTCGGCGACGGCGGCGAGGAAGGACTGGTCCTCGCCGTCGTAGAGGCCCGGCCGCCGGCCCGAGAAAGTCATCGCCCCGAGCACCCGGCTCGTCGTGGAGAGGGGAAGCGAGCGGAAGGAGCGGACGCCATGGAGCTCGAGCTTCGCCTCGAGGCGGGGGAAGCGGGGCTGCTCCCCGACGGAGGGCCAGGCGAAGGGACGTCCGTTCGCGGCGACCCAGGCCTCGACGGTCTCCTCGATAGGGATCGCCTCCGGGAGCCGGACCGCCGCCCCTTCGTCGACGCGCCAGACGTTCCAGCTCGGGCCCGACCCGGAGACGTCGCCGAGGTGGAGCGTCAGGAAGTCGAACGGAACGAGGTTCCGGAGCTCTCGGGCGAGCGCAGCGACCAGCTCGCCGGGATCGCGGATCGCACCGAGGACCCTCGAGATCCCGAGGAGGGAGCGGTAACGCTCCTCGAGCGGGACGGCGGAGGGGCCTCCGGGCTCTCCGTTCATGCGCGCTTCACCTCACCGGCGAGGGACGGCCGGCGGCGCGTCCGCTCTCCCTAGAACCGGAGCGTCAGCCCGGTGTAGGCGTCCCACTGGTTGAGGAAGCTCGTGTCGTAGTAGGCGTAGCAGCCCCACCACGGGTCGCAGGCGCCTGCGCCCGTGCTCGCGGAGTGGACGTAGACGGGCATGAACCGGGCCCCGAGGCGCGCCGCGAAGAGATCGGAGAGGTAGAGCTTCGCCCCGCCCCCGACGCTTCCCGAGAACCGGACGATCGAGTCGAAGGGGGCGTCCGGGTTGAGGATGCTCGCGCCGAGGAGGAGGTCGACGTAGGGACGGACCTTCGCCCGGTCTCGCCCGAACATCCAGAGAGCGCCGACCTGGAACGTGTCGACCGTCAGATCGGCGAGCCTGTCGGTGTAGCCCGCCGGGGGGGCCTGCCGATAGTTCAGCTTCATTGCGCTCGCCTGGCGGTTCCAGAGGACCTCGAACGTGGCGTTCGGGCGGAAGGCCCACTCGACCGTCAGGCC